>NZ_JBMXVQ010000064.1:0-4149 GCF_053999135.1 Caminibacter sp. | reverse complement strand
ATTTTGTATGAGGTGTAATACTTCCTGGTTTTGCAAGAACCATACCTCTTTCAACTTCGTCTTTTCCGATACCTCTTAGAAGTACCCCTACGTTGTCACCAGCTTGAGCTTCGTCCATTTCTTTTCTAAACATTTCAATACCAGTAACTTTTGTAGTTCTTGTTGGTTTAAATCCAACGATATCTACATCATCACCAAGTTTTAGAGTACCTCTTTCGATTCTTCCTGTAACAACTGTACCCCTACCAGAAATAGAGAATACGTCTTCGATTGGCATTAGAAAATCTTTTTCAGTATCTCTCTCAGGAGTTGGGATGTATTCGTCAACTGCGTTCATAAGTTCCATAATTTTTTCTGACCACTCACCAAGTTGACCAGCTTTTACTTCTTCAAGTGCTTTAAGAGCTGAACCAGCGATAACTGGAGCATTGTCACCGTCAAAATCATATTCGCTTAGAAGTTCTCTAACTTCCATTTCAACAAGTTCAAGTAGTTCTTCATCATCAACCATATCCATTTTATTTAAGAATACAACGATTGCTGGAACACCAACTTGTCTTGAAAGTAGAATGTGTTCTCTAGTTTGTGGCATAGGACCATCAGTCGCTGCAACAACTAAGATAGCTCCGTCCATCTGAGCAGCACCAGTAATCATGTTTTTAACGTAGTCTGCGTGTCCTGGACAGTCAACGTGAGCGTAATGTCTTTTTTCAGTTTCATATTCTACGTGAGATGTATTAATAGTAATACCTCTTTGTCTCTCTTCTGGAGCGTTGTCAATTTGATCGTAATCTTTCATTTCAGAAAGACCTTTTTGAGCAAGAACACCAGAAATAGCTGCTGTAAGAGTAGTTTTACCGTGGTCAACGTGTCCGATTGTACCGATGTTAACGTGTGGTTTGGTTCTTTGGAATTTTTCTTTTGCCATTTTATTCCTCCATTTAAAATTTTTATATAATATTTTTTAGCTCATCATGGTCTCCAACAAGGCCTTGCTGGAGCCCATAGCCGGGATTGAACCGGCGACCTCTTCCTTACCAAGGAAGTGCTCTGCCACTGAGCTATATGGGCAAAAACACTGCTAGCAATGTTTTGTTTAACAAAACAATAATTAATTACGGGAGTTTTTGAGCAGACAACATATTTTTAGAAAGTGTATGCTCAGCTCCCAGTTTGTCATGACTGGAGCGGGCGACGGGACTCGAACCCGCGACCCTCAGCTTGGAAGGCTGACGCTCTAGCCAACTGAGCTACGCCCGCTCATGGTGGTGGGGGCAGGATTCGAACCTGCGAAGGCGAACGCCAACGGGTTTACAGCCCGTCCCCTTTGGCCACTCGGGAACCCCACCGTTTTAACTGGTCAAACGCTGAATTAATATTTACACTGGAGCCGGCGAAGGGACTCGAACCCCCGACCTGCTGATTACAAATCAGCTGCTCTAGCCAACTGAGCTACGCCGGCTTGTGTGGATGAAATTATAAGAAAAAAATTTTCTAATGTCAAGAACTTTTTTATAATTTTCACTTTTTTTTATAATTTTTTAAAAAATATACATAATATTGTCTATGAAAATCATTATATAACGGAATATTAACTACTTTTAAAAGCTCTATTTTATCAAAGTTTTTTCTTAAATAATTAATATCTTTATTTTGTGTAATATAAATAAAATTTCTATTTTTGAATTTATCCATATTAGTGTCCATATCAAACTGGCTTCTATATTGGTGTTTAGGATTATACATCACATAAGGATTTTTAAATTCCCTTAAATAATAAACCATTTCGCTCATTGTTTTTCTATCATCATATAAAATAACACTATTAGGATACTTTATAATTAAGGGTTTTAACTCTTCTGCCAATTGATGCCATCCCAACACCCTTTTATAAGGGTCTATTTTAGAACTTATTTCAATATTCAAAATTTTTAAAAAGGTATGATAATGATAAAAAATTAGTGCCATTATTATATTAATGGCAATTCCTATTTTTAGCAATTTTTCTTTTTTTGTAAATAATAAATAAGAAACAACCAAAACAGTACCGGCTACATAAGTAGGTGCGGCCCAATTTGCAAAAGCCCTACTTAAAAAAGCAACCAAAGAAATAATACTTAGCATAACATAAGTAAAAAAATATAAAAGTTTAAATCTCTCATCTTTTATAAACGGCTTTACAAGTAAAAACAACAGCACACCAAAAAACACAGGCCCAAATACACCAAACTGAGCGGCTAAAAATTCCAACAGTTTATCAATATGAAACAATTGTCTGTCTATTTCGCTTATATCCTTAGTATGCTTAAAACTAACAAAATGATGATTAAACTGCCACAAAAGATTAGGCAAATATATTAAAGCGGCAATAAATACACTGATATAAAAATATTTATTTTTTAATATTTTCTTATGTTCTTTAGAAAAAATCAAATATAAAACAACACTTACACCAAAAACTACCATAGTATATTTACTCAATAACCCAAATCCGCCGCCTATACCCGCAAGAACCCAATACAAAGGTCTATTATACTTAAGTGCTTTTATAAAAAATAAAAGAGTAAAAGCCCAAAAAAACAGTAAAAAAGCATCAGTTGTTATAGCCATGGAAAGAAAAGATATTAAAGGCAACGTTAAATAAGAAATTCCTGCATAAAAAGATATTTTTTCATCGTTAAAAAGTTCTTTAGAAATAAAATATACTATCACTGAAGTTAAAGAGTGCATAATTAAAGCCGGTAATTTTATGCAAAATACACTGTCTCCACAAATATAAGTAGATAAGTAAATTCCCCATGCAACCATAGGAGGTTTTGAATAATAACCAAAATCAGGATGTTTAGACCAGTACCAGTAATAAGCCTCATCAAAAAACAAATCCACCTGAGAGGTATACAATACAACCAATCTATACAAAACTACAATAACAAAAAAAAACAAAAATCTTTTAAAATAATCGCTACTAATCATATACTTCCTTTATTTAATCTTTCTTACTCTCATAAAAACAGGAAATCTAGGTAAGTTATTTTTAGTATATCCCAAATATTTAAACGTCACGAAAGAACCTATTTTAGGAGGATTTTTTCTTTCCATTATACTAAAGCCGCTTCCTATTTTTATAATAATTCCGTTTTTTAATTTACATTTTAAAGCCCCAAGCATACCGGTAAATTTACCTTTACCTGCAGTATACCCTACTACCAAGCATTCATCGTCAAAATATTTTTTTAATTTCAATATTTTATTACTTCTTTTTCTTTCATATAAAGCTTCTGGGTCTCTTATTACAATTCCCTCCCCACCGTTTCTGACCACATTATTCAAAAAAGAATAAATTTGCTCTTTATTAAAAATTTTTATCTGAGGAATTATTTTAATAAATTTACTTTTATAAGATTTTAACATAGACAACCGTTGAAATAAATTACCTTTAGCATTTGGAACATCAAAAATATAATGTTTTATACTCTTCCATTTTTTACCCGGTTTTTTAGAAAGTACAATAGAAGATATATTTGCAAAATCCGCTCTTTTAGTCCAAAGCTCACCATCTATCGCAAACGGAGGATAAGAAGCCAAAAACCATTTAGGAGCAAAAATAACATTACCGTTTTTAGTATACAAATTTTTTCCATCCCAATAAGCCCTTATTCCATCCAATTTTTCACTCATCACCCATCCGTTAACATTTTGTCCGTTATATCTTTTTAAAAGCATAACATCGGCATTTAAAAAAACAACAATTAAAATAAGAATTAAAGTTTTCAAGTAACCTTCTTTTTAAAAGAATTATACAATAAAAAATAAAACACTAATTACATCGGACAGTGTTGTTTCATGCTAAAAAAATGTAAATAACGAAAAGATAAAAATATAACAGCCAAGTAGCTATTTTTGCTTACGCAACACTCAAATTTTGCTAAAAAGAGCAGATTAAAAGAAATGCGAAGCAAAAGTGCCAGACTCTTTAGAATGAACAAAGGATTAAAGACGAGATATTAAGGATTAGTAAACAGTAAGGTAAATTCAAGAGGTTAGGAGTATACACTATAAATCCTAGCGGGGACCTACTTTCCCACATCCGTAAGGATGCAGTATCATCAGCGCTGTAGGGCTTAACTTCCTGGTTCGAAATGGTTCAGG
>NZ_JBMXVQ010000063.1:0-31941 GCF_053999135.1 Caminibacter sp. | reverse complement strand
TTTTATTACAATACCCATCTCACCTTTATTCGTATCCATCTTCTCAATAAGTTTATAAGCTATTAAAGCTATATCCTCAGCCTTATTTACAAATTCATCGTGTGTCTTTACTTCATTTAATTTTTCTCTTGCCATTTTCTCTCCTTTTAATTTGATTTTCGATTATGTAATAATTATTTATCTTTCGATAAACAGTCGATAAAGGAACTCCACTAACTTCACTTATTAATCTTGGAGTTACATCAGCACTATTTTTCAAAAGAACTAAAACTGCACCATAAATCTTTAAATCCGTTAAATTTCTCATACCCGCCCACCTACCACTGATTGAAAGATTTTATTTATTACTTTTCTTGAAATTTCAGCCCTTGGAGTTATATATCTTTGAGTTACTTCAATTGAAGTATGTCCTAATGTATAACTTACTTCTTCAATAGAAAATCCTAATGTATTAATTGAATATGTAGCTATTAAATGTCTTATATCGTGAATTCTCATAGGTTTATTTATTCTTGCAAGTTTTAAAAGTTTTTTAAATGACTTCCTTATGTCTTTTATTTTTTTGCAAGTAACTGGAGAAGGAAAAACATATTTAGAAGTAGGACAATTTAGATATTTTATGTTTTCTTGGGTTAAAAATACCTCTTTTAAAATATCAGTCATCTGATAAGCCATATTTTTTCTGGCTTTATTAATCGGAGCTTTTATATAATAAAGATTATTTTCAAAATCTATATCTTCCCAAGTAAGACTTAATACTTCATTTAATCTTCTCCCGTGAAGTAAAGTTATAAAAATTCCTCTTTGTTGAGGATATGGAAAAGTTAAAACTGCTTTTATAAATCTTTTAATCTCTTCATCAGTTAACTTAAATTCTATTCTATTATCAAACTTCGGTATAATAACATCTGAAAAAGGATTTTTGGTAGTGTATTCGTTTCTTATTGCATAACGATATAAAACTTTAAAAATATCAACTATGTTTTTTATGGTTTTTGGTTTTAAGCCTTTTTCTATTAGTTCATTTACAAATGATTGAGCGTCTTTATATCTAAAATCGATAAAGTCTAAATTTCCATACTTAGACCTAAAATGTTTTTTATAATAGCCGATTTTTGTATAAAGGGTTTTTTCACTCATTGTGTGTTTCATAACATCACAATATTCATCAAATAAATCGTTAAAGGTTTTTGGATGGCTAATATTTTTTGTTATTATATTTCCTCATTAAATATTAATGATTTTGGATTTTATCATAAAATATTTATGAATGTCAATAAAAGTTAATGAAAATGGAAAAATTAACTATTACCCAATTAGCAAAAAGATTAAATATTACTGATACAACTTGGAGAAATTGGAAAAAAACTAAACCCGAACTTGTTAAACTTGTGGAACTTGGTCTTAAAGCAGAGGAGAGTATTGCTAAAAGTGGTAATATTAAATTAGAAAATATAAAAATTAATGGCAGTGTTTCAAATGTTAATATTGGTAATCACAATAAGATTATGATTAATAACCAAGATATCTGTGTAGAACTTTGCAAAGAACTTGCAGAACTTCCAAAAGATAAACAAAAAAAACTATTCCATAAATTTATGGGAATGATTTTAGATGAAAAGGATAAAAAATGAAAAAAATAATTTTTCTATTATTTTTATTGAAATCTTTATTAGCATTATCTATTAACGATATTAAAGGTAATTATGTATGTAAAGCCAAATATGAAAATAAATCACTAACTGGAAAAACAATCACTAAAATAAAAAGAAACATACAAATAAAAAATAATAAATTTTATATGAAAGAATATATAAATATAGACATATGTCCTAAAAGTTTTATAATAATAGGACCTTATAAATGTTATCCTCAATATAGAGGAACTATAATAATAGAAGGTAAATATAAATTTAAAAATAATAGATTAATATCAACTGCATTAGAAAGAAAAACAATTATAAAAGATGATTTGGATTTTAAAAGAAAATATGAACATAAACAATATTATGATAGATGCAGTCAATCAGGACTTGAAAAAATGTGTTATAAATCAAAAAATATTTTTGAAAAACAATGGAACAAAAAAGCTAAACAAATAAGAGGATATAAAAAAGAAGATATTATTTTAATTTATAAAGATACTCCTTTATTTTTTAAAGATAAACTATGGAATTTAGATTTTGAATGCGATGAAAAATTATAATTTAATATTCTAATATTTTTTTTCTAACTTTTTGTCTTCTTTTCCTATTATATAAATTATATAAAGAGAAGTTCCTATTCCTATAATTGCTACTAAGAAAGTAAATATTAAGTATCCCATTATAACTCCTCTAATTTACCGGTTTCTTTTTTAAGATTGATTATATCAACCGTTTTAATTCTTCACACTCGAAAATATAGTTTTTACAATTTTTTGAATTTTTTATAATTATTTCGTAATCTCTGTGAGAACCAATCCACGCAAATATAGCAATTTCAGGAGAACAAGTAAGATAACAAAGTATTCTGTATTGAGTGTTTGGAATTGTAAGCGATATTAAATCATCTTTTCCACATTTGATTTTGTGAGGTCTTAATTTATAGTGAAATCTATCTTCTTTAAATAATTCTTTTGTTTTTTGATAATCTTCTTTTGAAATTACTTTAAACTTTATTAATGCTTTTAATAACTTTTTAAATTTTTTAGTCTCTTTTATCTCTAACATCTTTTAACTCATACATTGAAAGATTAAATATTAACATTGTTAAAGCTTCATATAACTTTTCAAATAAAGGTCTTATACTTTTTGGAAATTTACTCAAATTTAATTCAAGAAATAATTTCATTTCTATTAATTCATCTTCTAATCTTTCAAACTCTTTGTCATTTACAATATTTTCAATATTTTCATTTAAATATCTTACTAACTTTTCTATCTTCTGAGCTTTATTTTCTAACTCTTTTGTAGAAATAGAATTTTTGACATTTTTATAATTAATAACTATATTTTCTATAAACTGATTAAAAAGAGAAATAAAATCAAAATCACTAAAAGTAGGTTTTATTGCAATAGCCATTTTTTCCCTCTTTTTTTAAGGCTATTATACCATACTTTAAACCAATCATCCTCATAACCCGGAGGTCGTGGGTTCAAATCCCACCCCCGCAACCAAAATTTGTAATTATTTGGTGTCAATGAATTTATCTCAACAAAGGCTCCTCTTGAAAAAAGTCGTAGTATTCTTCGGTAAAGGCGGTAGCAACTTTATAAACATTCTTAAAAATCAAACAAATTTTAAAGTAGTTCTTGGAATAACAAATGAAGAAAACTCATCGGCATTATCATATGATAAATTACCTCCAATATTTATTTCAAAAGACTATAAAAAAATTTTAGAAAAATTAAAAGAAATAAATCCCGATTTAATAGTTTTAGCGGGATATATGAGAATAATACCCAAAGAAATAATAAAAGAGTTTAAAAGAAAAATAATAAATCTTCACCCAAGTATATTACCAGAATTTAAAGGACTTAATGCTGATAAAAAATCATTTGAGGCAAAAAAAGCGTGTGGTATTACAATTCATTATGCGGATGAAGAACTTGACAGTGGAGATATAATATTCCAATATCACATTAATCCATATAAATATAAAACATTTGAAGAATATCATAAAGCGTTAAAAAAAGCGGAACATACTTTTTTACCAAAAGTCATCGAAAGGTTTTGGGATTAATTCTCTAAAATTATAATCTTCATCAACATACTTATCAAAAATATGTAATTTATCTGTTAAAATAGGGACCCTTAAGAAAACGGGACCCTTAAAATAATAAAAAATACCAATAAAAATTAAATAATAAAAAAAATCAACAATCCTTATTTTTTCTATCATATTCATCGTGATCAAGTAAAAATCTAAATTCACAAATATTATCAATACAGGTCATTAAAATTCTATATTGAGTATTAATAACTCTAATAGAATAACGAAACTTATCTTTTTTACATATTATATGCTTATAATTTAATCTTGTATCAAGATAATTTGATTTGAAAATTTCAATGGTTAAATCAACTTTTTCTTTTAACTGTTTATTATTTTTCGTAAGTTTTTTATAATCTCTCTCAAAAGATTTTGAAAAAATTACTTGCAAGAAGCTGTCTTTAATTTTTCAATATCCCTGTAACTCTCAAGAGTAGAAATTCTGTCTTCAAGCTGAAGCGTTAGAGTATAAATATCATCAATTAAATTAAATAATTCATCATTTTTATTATTTTTCAAAAAATTTAAAATATTTTTTAAATTTTCTTTTTGTAAATCCAAAATTTCATATAAATGCTTTAAATCAGTATTCTCATCAATAAATTTAAAATTATAATTTTCAATCTGTTTATTTAATTCATCAATATTTTTTTGAAGTTCTTGTTTTAAAAACTTAAACTGTAAAATTATTTTTTTTATAAGTTCAGGATTATTTAAAATCAATTTATAAAAATCAACAAAATCAAAAAAATTTACAGGCATTATCATAATACTCATTTTAGTCCTTTATCACTATTCACAATATTATATCAAAATAAATATATTTTACTGTTCACAAAATTTATAACCCGGAGGTTATGGGTTCAAATTCCATTCCCGCCACCAAATTTTACAAATATTTGGTGGCAATGAGTTTGTGTCAATAAAGGGTCCTCTTGAAAAAAAGTCGTAATGTTCTTTGGTAAAGGCGGTAGTTCATAAATATAAAACATTTGAAGAATACCATAAAGCGTTAAAAAAAGCAGAGCATACTTTTTTAGCAAAAGTCATTGAAAGGTTTTGGGATTAATACCATATTCTTTCAAGATAAAGGCCGTTTGGGGGGGCTAAATGTTTGTTTATAACTTTTTCTTTTCTAAGCTGAGTTTTTAAATCTTCAATGTTTAGTTTTTGTTCGTTTATTTTTAATAAAAAATCTACAATTATTCTTATTTGTCCTCTTAAAAATCCGTTTCCGCTTATTTTAACAATCCATAAGTTTTTATAGGGAAAAATTTTTGCTTCGAATATTTCCCTGATGTAATTGTTTACTTCGCTTCCGGTCTTTGCAAAATATTCAAAATCATGTTTTCCTTTTAATATATTAAGAGCCTCGTTTAAAAGATGAAAATTTATTTTTTTATCGTAAAATGTGGTGTAATCTGCCGTATGGGGTGAAAAAGAAGGATTTAATATATATCTGTAACTTCTTTTTTTAGTATCAAATCTTGGGTTAAAGTTATCGTTTGTAAGCTTTATTTTTTTTATGTGAATATATGGATGCAACATTTTATTTAATGAAATAGTGAGCTTATAAATATCCCAAAAACTTGGAATGTAAAAAGAGATAACCTGATTTAAGGCATGAACTCCACTATCTGTTCTTCCTGCATGTTGAATTTTGGAATTTATGTTTATTTTTTTTAATGCTTTTTGAATTTCTCCCTGCACTGTTTTTTTATCGGGTTGAATTTGCATGCCATGAAATTTGCTTCCATCATAAGAGATTATAGCTAAAACTTTCTTTTCCATATGTAGGTAATTCCTCCTAAAATAAAAAATATTATAGGTATTATAATTGATATTATAAGATTTTTATTGGCAAAAGCTAAGGATATGTAAATAGATGTGAGCATTAGAGAGTATAAAATATGTCTGTCTTTATGAAGTCTTGGGTGAAAAAATCCAAATATCGGAATAAATAGAAAAAGACTTATCGGAATTAGGGCTATAGGAAAATATTTTGTGAATATTTTTTTATTTTGGGAAAAATAATCTTTTATATTAAATAAAGAGAGGGTTGTTTTTGGAATTTTTTTATTTATTTTCATATTTTCGAACGTTACTTTGTAATTTTTTTCAATATCGTATAGCTTACCATGGCGTATAGTAAATTTTATAAAACCGTTTTTGTTATTCAGGTTAGCAGAAGAGGCTAAAATAAAATTATTGTTTTTTTTGTTAAAGAGATATATATTACTGAAATTTTTTTGGGAATTTTGAGTAGCAAAAACATACCATTCCCCAAATTGCTGAGAAATCTGTTTTGACTGAAGGTTAAATTTAGCTTCTTGTTTTTTTTGATTTTTAAGATTTTGATATGCGCTTTTTGAGTATGGTATTGATATAAAAAGAATTATTAAATTAATAAAAGTAATCAATAAAGCGCTAAAAAAAAAGGGTTTTAGGATTTTTTTAGGAGAAATTCCAAGGGATAAAAGAGCTACTAATTCCTGGGTTTCGCTTATTTTTGCAAGAGTATTGCTTGAGGCGATTATAAAAGAAATGGAAAGTGCTATAAATACAACCTGAGGAAATTTTAAAAAATAGAGTTTTAAAAGGTCAGTGAAGTTAATTTGTATATCAGCAGTTACGTTTGATATGGAGATGATAAAAATTAAAGAGACAATGGCTGTGATTATTCCAAATAGAGTTGTGAAAGACTTAAAAAAAGATAAAAAGAGATATTTTGACAGTTTATCCATACAGACGGCTCCATAAATTCAGGAAGAAATCGTCAAAATACCATGTTATGAATGTTCCTAAGGCTAAAAAAGGAATAAAAGGAAGTTCTAAATCGCTGTTTTTTATTCTATTGTAAAGAGAAGGGAAGATTGCTATTAATGAAGCTATAAATACGGCTATAACGGCAAGTTTAGTTCCAAGCATAGCACCCATCGTTCCGGCGACTATAATATCTCCTTCTCCCATAGCTTCCCTTTTAATAAGATAACTTATATAAAATCTAATCAAACTCATTCCACCCATAAGAATAAGAGCGTTTTTTAAATTTTCCAAAATATCAGGAGATGAAAAAAAGGCAAGTGTTAAAGCAAGCAGGTTGAGACTATCAGGTACCGCTTTGTAATCCAGGTCTATAACGCTTAAAGCCAGCAGTGTTGCGAAGATGGCAAAATTAATTATAAAAAAGAGGTCTATATGATGGAATTTTGTGTATACCAAAACAGCGAGCAGACCCGTTAAAAACTCTATTAAAGGATATCTTAAAGATATTTTTTCCTTGCAATAAGCACATTTTCCTTTTAGAAAAAACCAACTCAAAAGAGGAATATTGTGCCATGGTTTTAATCTGTTGTTGCATTTTGGACAGCTGCTCGGGGGAAAAGCGATATTTTTTTCCCGGGGTATTCTGTAAATTATTACGTTTAAAAAACTTCCTATACAAATTCCTATTATAAATACCAAAATAATTTCAATCATTAAATCCCTCCAAATCTTCTTTCTCTTTTATGAAAATCTTTTATAATATTTTCAAGTTCTTCTGAGGTAAAATCTGGCCATAAAGTCTCCGTAAAAAACATTTCCGCATACGCTATCTGCCACAAAAGAAAATTACTGACTCTTATTTCTCCGCTTGTTCGTATCAGTAAATCCACGTCTGTGCTTATATCAAGGTTTTTTTGGATGTTTTCAGGCGTAATTTCTTCTTTATTTTCAATTGTTTTTTTAACTGCTCTTGTTATTTCGTCTCTGCTTCCGTAGTTAAGGGCAAGTACCTGAGTCAGTTTTCTAAAATCTTTAGTAACTTCTTTTGTATATTCTATTCTTTTTCTCAGAGCCGGGGAAAATTTACTTATATCTCCTATAACGTCGAATTTTACTTCATTTTTTATATAGGTGGGCAGTTCTTTTTTCAGCCAGTTGTCAAGTAGCCTCATTAAAAAATCGACTTCCATTTTGGGTCTTTTCCAGTTTTCGGTTGAAAAAGCATAAAGAGTTAATATTTCTATTTCGGGGTTGTTTGCACAGTAAGTGGTTATCTCTTTTACAACTTCTGCACCTTTTTTGTGTCCTTCCGTTCTTTTAAGGCCTCTTTTTTTGGCCCATCTTCCGTTTCCGTCCATAATAATTGCCAAGTGCATATTTATACCTTTAAATCAAGTAAAGAGTTTTTAAACTCGTACAGGGGTTTTGGTTCTTTTAAAATTGTCTTTATTTCCAGCTCTATCTCTTTTTTATGATGTTTTATAAGTTCTATTACGTTTTTATAAGGAGAAATTATAACGGCTTTGTAAGAAAATATTTCTCCTTCTATTTCTCCTAGGTTTGAAAATACTGAATAAAATGATACCTTATTTTTCGTATATTTATACTGCATAAGAGACTTTTTATTATTTTCTTTTATACTCAGATGATATATTTCTTTTTCCAGTGCCAGCAAAAGATTTGCAAAAAACATAAATTCGTTTTTGTCTTTTGAAATTGAAAGATGTTTTAAAATTTCCTTTTTATTATAATGTTTAAAACCTTCGGGGATATTTGTTTTTTCAAGAATTTCCATAAGTTTGGGAAGTTCTTTTAAATTGGTTATCTGAATTCTGTTTTTAAACTCTTTTATCTGCGCGAGATATTTTTTGCCTACTTCTAAAGGAATATAGCTTTTTGTTTCTGTTTCCCTGTTTCCGAGTTTTATCAGGTACGTAATGGGGTTTATTTCTTTTTTTATTTCAACTTTTACCGGTAGTGTTGCGTTAAATTCCGTTGGTGTGTTTAATCTGTTAAGGGTTTTTAAAACTTTTCCTACTTTAGATATGTTTAACGGCATCCGCTATCCTAAAAGCTATATTTTCTTTACTGTCTTGAGGAAATTTTTCCGTTTTTTCTTTTGTGATAAAAATTATCTCGTTTTCATCGCTTCCGAAATCGTTTCTTGTAAGAAGGTTTAGACATACGGCGTCTAGATTTTTCTTTTTTAAGGACTGTTTTGCGTATCTGAGCGCATTTTTTTCATCTCTTTCGGCTTTAAACCCTATGCGTTTAAATTTTTTCTTTTTAAGAGATTCCAATATGTCTATATTTTTTTCCATCTTAAGTATCATTTTTTCGCCTATTTGTTCTTTTTTTATTTTTCCGGGCGTATATTTCGGTTTAAAATCGGCAATGGCGGCTGCCATTATTAGATAATCAGGATTTTCTTTTAATATCGCTTTTAAATAATCTTCGGTGCTTTGGACTTTTATCTGTTTTATTTCTTTGCTTAAATTATGTTCTTTACTTGATATAAGCGTTACATCCGCTCCTTTGATATAAAAAGCTTTTGCCAGAGCTTCTCCCATTTTTCCGCTGGAAAAGTTGCTTATAAATCTTACGTCGTCTATTTTTTCTATACTTCCCCCGGCAGTTACCGCTACTTTTTTTCCTTTCCAGAACTCTTCTTTATTTACTTCACGCAATGCCCTTAAAAATATTTCTTCAGGTTCGACCATTTTTCCAATACCTTCATCTCCGCAGGCTAAAAGTCCCGCATTTGCTTCTATAATGTTTAGTTTTTTAAAACTGCTCTGGGTTGTCGGGTGAATATACATATGGGTGTTTGCAGCCGGTGCGAAAAGGACCGGGGCTTTTGTAGCAAGATATGTTTGAAGCAAAAGATTATCCGCTATTCCGTTTGCAGCTTTGTTTATCGTATTTGCGGTGGCGGGGGCTATAATATAAATATCCGCCCATTTGGCGTAATCTATATGATTGAGCTCTCCTGCCCAGTTTTCGTTTTTTTCTATTAATACTTTATTTCTTGTAAGGGCTTCGAATGTAAGGGGAGTTATGAATTTTGAGGCCGCTTTGCTCATAACAACCCTTACTTCATCTCCTCTTTTTATAAAAAGCCTTATAAGCTCGCAGGTTTTATAAATAGCGATACTTCCCGTTACTCCTATTAATACTTTCAATCTCTTCTCCCGAAAAATTTGTAATAAAAATCTTTAATAATTTTTAGAGGAGCTCTGCTTATTGCGAGTTCTCCTTTTTTTACGTCTTTATTTACGGTGCTTCCGGCCGCTATTATTACATCGTCTTCAATAATAACGGGAGCGATAAGCTGAGTGTCGCTGCCGACAAATACGTTTTTTCCTATTTTTGTTTTATATTTTGCTTTTCCGTCGTAATTACATGTAATTGTACCGGCTCCTATATTTGTTCCTTCTTCTATTTCACTATCTCCTAGATAACTCAGATGTCCGGCTTTTACGCCTTTTAGTTTAGAAGCTTTTACTTCTACGAAATTTCCTATGTGCGTATCTATAAGTTCGCTTTTTGGTCTTATTCTGGCCATAGGACCGACTCCTGAATTTTTAATAACGGCGCTTTCAATAACGCTTAAGGGTCTTATTTCGCTTTCTATTATAGTCGAATCCTTAATAACGCATCCGCTATGGACTTCGCATTCTCCTAAAAAGGTGGTGTTTGCATCTATGAAAATGGTATTTGGCAGATGCATAATAACGCCTTCTTGCATCCAAAACTCTTTTATTCTTTTACACATAATCTCTTCTGCATAAGCTAAATCTTTTTTTGAATTTATCCCCCTGAAGTTTTCTTCATCCACTTCTATAGCCTCTATTTCCAAACCGTCTTTTACCGCCATTTCTATAATGTCTGTTAGATAATACTCTTTTTGAGCGTTTTGGTTTGAGAGTTTTGGCAGATATTTTTCAAGGACTTCTTTTTTAAACAGGTATACGCCGGCATTTACGTAAGGAATTTTCAGTTCTTCTTCGTTGGCGTCTTTTTGTTCTACTATTTTTTTAACTTTTCCGTTTTTTATAACTACTCTTCCGTATCCCTCAGGATTATCAAGTTTCATAACGCTCATAACGATATCGGCGTTTTTGCTTTCGAATTTTTTAAGCTCTTCGGCTTTAATAAGTGGCATATCCCCGTTTAAAACTAAGATTTTGTCTTCTTTAAAAGAAACTTCTTTTAACGCTCCGCCCGTTCCTGGAAAATTTTTCAGGTCCTGTTTAATGATATTTACAGGATATTTTGATACAATACTTTTAACAGTTTCGAATTGATGATTTAATATAACGTCGAGATGAGGAGTCAGTTTTAAAGATTCTTCAATTATATATTCTATCATCGGTTTGTTACATAAAGTATGAATGACTTTTGCCGATTTGCTTTTCATACGAGTGCCTTTACCGGCGGCTAATATAACTATTTGCATAGTTTATCCTTTTTTTACAAAATTATACCAAAAGGAAGTTAATGGATTTAGCAACAGTCATAGGAATAGTCGGGGCTCTTGGTCTGATTATTGCCGCAATGGCTATGGGGGTTGGAATTGGTCCTTATATTGACGTTCAATCTGTTTTAATTGTTGTATTGGGGTCTATTATGACTCTTTTTATTGGTAATAAAATGGAAATGATGACGAAATTTGCCAAGGTGTTTATGATAGCCGTAAAACCTACTTATCAGCCAAATTATGAAGAACTGATAAAAAAACTTGTAGATTACGCTACGCAAGCAAGACGGGATGGAATTTTGTCTCTTGAACAGGCGGCAACTAACGAAGAAGATGAATTTTTGAAAAAAGGACTTTCAATGGCCGTTGACGGAAACGAACCCGATACTATAAGGGAACTTTTAGAAATTGATATCGAACAAACGGATGCAAGACATAAAAAAATGGCGGCTATTTTTGATAACTGGGCAGGGCTTGCCGGGGCGATGGGGATGATTGGAACGCTTGTCGGACTTGTTGCTATGCTTCTTAACATGTCAGACCCTTCAGCTATCGGTCCGGCGATGGCGGTTGCGCTTTTGACGACTCTTTACGGGGCGATGATAGGTAATATTTTCGGAACACCAATTGCTAATAAGCTCGGTCTGAGAAACGATGATGAAATTTTGGCAAAAACTATGATAATAGAAGGAATTATGTCCATTCAGGCAGGAGACAATCCAAGAACGCTTGAAGCAAAACTGCTTAGTTTCTTACCTCCTAGTGAGAGAAAATCCCAATTTGAATAGGTGAAAAATGGCTAAAAAATGTAAATGCGAATGTCCTAAATGTATGCCCGGATGGTTGGCTACATTTGGGGATTTAATGAGTCTTCTTTTATGTTTTTTCGTTTTGCTGCTTTCTATGTCCACAATGGATGCCAAAAAAGTTAAAGAAGCCATAGGTTCTTTAGCAGGGGCTTTAAGTGTTCTTGAGGGGGGAACTCAGACTGAAGTAAGCCGTGAGAGAATACAAAAAGCCACCCCTATTCAAAAAACGGAAGAAACATCCGAAACCGTAAACAGACTCTCAAGCGCTATTGCTGAATTTAAACAGTTTACGGCGGGAGGAAAAGGGCCGGCGATTGTGTTGGAAGAAGGGGAAGAAGGCTTTTTTATAAGACTTCCGGCGGATATTACGTTTCCTCCCGGAAGCGCTCAGATAACCAATGAAGATGCTTTACTGTTTTTAAAAAGAATAGCTCTTATTATAAAAGAATATCTTCCTAAAAATGTTGAAATACAGGTAAGAGGGTATACGGATAACACGCCTCCGCCTAAAAATTCGCCTTATGCCGATAACTGGGAACTTAGTGCCGCTAGGGCTTTAAGTGTGCTTAAGATTTTAATAAAAGACGGGGTAAATCCGAAACAGCTGAGTGCAGCAGCATACGGGGAGTATCATCCTGTGGCTTCCAATGCAACGCCTGAGGGAAGAGCAAAAAACAGAAGGGTTGAGATATGGTTTTTTGCAAAGAAAAATCAGGAAAAAATACAAAAATCCGTTTTGGATAAAACAGGAAAATGAAAAAAGTTTTAGTTCTTTTGCTGCCGTTTGTAGTTTTTGCGGCGGCCCCTCAAATACCTACCGTTAATCTCTCTTTAAGCGCGCCGGAAAGTCCGAAACAGCTTGTAACGGCTTTAAATGTAGCTGTTTTAATGACTTTTTTGGTGTTGGCTCCAAGTATCGTTCTTGTTATGACCTCTTTTGTAAGGCTGTTGGTGGTTTTTGGTTTTTTAAGGCAGGCTATGGGAACTCCTCAGTCTCCTCCTACGACGCTTTTGGTTTCTTTGGCTTTGGTTCTTACCTTTTTTATTATGGAGCCTTATGCAAAGCAGGCGTATGATAACGGAATAAAGCCTTATATGGAAGAAAAAATAGGATATGAAGAGGCTTTTAATAGAGCCGTTAAACCTTTTAAAAAGTTTATGTTAAAAAATACCCGCGAAAAAGATTTGGCTCTTTTTTTTAGAATAAGAAAGCTGCCAAATCCAAAAACAATAGACGATGTGCCTCTTAGCATTTTGGTGCCTGCTTTTATGATAAGTGAGCTGAAAACGGCTTTTGAAATAGGTTTTTTGTTGTTTTTGCCTTTTTTGGTTATAGATATGGTGGTCAGTTCTATTCTTATGAGTTTAGGTATGATGATGCTGCCTCCCGTTATGATATCATTACCTTTTAAAATATTGGTGTTTGTACTGGTTGACGGGTGGAATTTGATTATTTTAGGACTTGTGCGGAGTTTTAAATAGTTTAAAGGAGAAATATGATTTGCAGTAGTTTTGGAAAATGCGGAAGCTGTGTTTTATGGGAAATACCTTATAAAAAACAGCTTGAGATAAAAAAAGAACGTTTAAAAGAGATGTTCGGCGGTTTTGATATTCCTGAAATTGAAGTTGTTTACGGCAGTGACGAACATTTTAGAGCTCGTGCGGAGTTTAGGATTTGGCATGAAGGCGATAAAAGCTTTTATGCTATGAAAAAAAGAAAAGAAGAAGGACGAGGGGTTATTCCTATTGAAGAGTGTAAAATAGTTGATAAAGCTATATATGAGATTATGACCCCTCTTTTAAAGGAGATAGAAAAAAACGAAAATTTAAGATTTAAGCTTTATGAAATTGATTTTTTAAGCAATTCAAAGGGCGAGCTTATCGTTACGCTTATTTACCATAAAAAGGTGGATGAAAGCATTGCCGAAGATATTAAAAAATTAAAAGACAAGTTTCAAGATGTGGATTTTATTGTAAGGAAAAAGGGAAGAAAGTTAGTTTTTGATAAAAATTATCTTATAGAAGAATTAAATATAAACGGAAAAACTTATAAATATAAGATAATAGAAAATACTTTTTCACAGCCTAACAGAGAAATGAACCAAAAGATGATTGAATGGGCCCTTAAAAATTCAAAGCATTTAAAAGGGGATTTGGTTGAGCTGTATTGCGGGAACGGAAACTTTACAATACCTCTTAGTGAAAATTTCAATAAAGTAATAGCCACCGAAATAAATAAAGAATCTATTGAAGCGGCTACATATAACGCCGATATTAATGACAGAAACAATATTACTTTTTTGGCTATGAGTGCCGCTGAGTTTTCGCAGTTAAAAAAAGAAAATTCACCTCTTTTAGCTTCTTATGATTTAAAAAATGTTCTTATAGACCCTCCAAGGGCGGGACTTGATAGTAAATCAAGAGAATTTGTAAACGAATTTGACAATATTATTTATATTTCATGTAATCCCGAAACTTTAAAAAGAGATTTGGAAACCCTGGCAAAAAACAGAAAAATAAAAGCGTTTGCTTTTTTTGACCAGTTTCCTTATACAAATCATATGGAATGCGGGGTAGTCCTTGAGAGATGATAGAGTTTAAAGATATAGTGGGTGAAATTTTTTTAGTGTTATTGTTTTTGGGAATAACTATAGGGGTAATTATAGGAGATAAGATAAGGAAGAAAAAATGAAAATATTGATTGTCGGAGTAGGCGGGGTAGGCGGATATCTGGCTTATAAACTTATTAAATGCGGATATGATATAGATGTTTTTGCGACTTCTAAAACAAATGAAATGATACGAAAAAACGGTCTTAAAGTAATAGATGTTGATAAAGAGGATACTGTTTTTCCAAACGTTGGTATAAAAGGTGTTTATGATGTGATTTTTATTACAACTAAAGCGTATCATCTTGATAAAGTATTGGAAGAAATAGAAGGCCATTATAATATTCATACCAGGATAGTTCCCGTTTTAAACGGAATAGGCCATTTTGAAAAATTTAAAAATATTAACGCTAAATTTATTAAGGCTTGTATTTATATCCTTTCGAATAAAGCGGATATAAACGTTATACATAAAAAGACCTCTCTTTTTTATTTGTGTCTTGAAGATGATGAAGTTTTAAAAAACCTTTTTAAACCGTGTAAAGATTTGAAAGTTAAGTTTTCAAAAGAAATTGATAAAGACATCTGGAAAAAATATCTTTTTATATCCACGTTTGCCACGTTGCAAAGTTTTTATAAGAAGCCTACAGGTTGGATTATGGAGCATAAAAGGGAAGAGGTTGAAAAATTTTTAGATGAGGTTATCAAAATTGCAAAATTTTATGGAGCGGACTTAAAAGAAGAAAAAGAAAAGGTGATAAAACAGGCTTTAAATATTCCTTATGAAAGCAAAATGAGTATGCAGATAGATTTTGAAAAAGGGGAAAAAACAGAAGTCGATAATATTACAGGTTTCTTAGCTTCTAAAAGCGAATTTATAAAGAAATTTTATAAAAGGTTAAAACTAAGACAATCTTTTTAAATAACTCTCAAGTATTTTTTTAGCGGCTAATGAATCTATTCTGCCGTCTCTTTTATGTTTTATCTTTCCTTTGATTTCTTCTTCCACAATAGCGCTTGTAAAACTTTCGTCTTCAAACACTATTTTCCCTTCAAAATTTATTAAATTTACAAAATGTTTAATTCTTTTGCTCATTTCTTCATTTGTTTTGGGTATTCCTACAACTAATATATCTGCTTTATATTCTTTAAGAACTTGTGCGACTTCTTCAGCGGCCTGGTTTCTGTTTTTTCTTATAATGGCGTTTAAAGGTATTACAACGGATTTATTTGGCGTATAAGCCACTCCTATTCTTTTTAATCCTACGTCGATAGCAATAATTTTTTCCATATTTCCGCCTTTTGTTGTAATGTTTGTCTGGCATTTAGAGGGCTTGGGCTTGGTAAATATAATGGAGAATTGAGAATAGAAAATGGAGAGTTTTTAAAGTGCTTTTTGATAACTTTTTCGGCAATTCTGGAAGTAACGGCAATTTTTTTGATGTTGGGGTATTTTTTTAATAATTTTTCTATGTCGCAGGGTTTTATTATTTCTAGGTTATCGTCTCTGGAGTTTCCTTTTTTTCTTTTGCATTCGCAAACAGTATCCCATAAAGCTATTTTATGTTTTTTTAAGAATTTTATTTTTTCCTGATTGGATGAAGGTTTTTTATCGTTAAAAACAGTAGCTAAAATATCCCAAAACTGGTTTTTCGGATGGGAATAGTAAAAACTGTTTTCAAAAGATTTTATGGAAGGAAACGTTCCTAATATTAAAATATTACTTTTGTTGTCTATTATAGGTTTAAAAGGGTGTTTTAATGTATCAGTTAAAATAGACTTTTCCATTTTTTATCTCCACTTTTCCTTCAAGCTCCATTTCGTAAAGTATATTGCCGTATTTTTTTAAGGCCTCGTTTAAACTTAAATACTGTGTTTTTTTATTGATGTCGAGTGAATTTAAAAATTCTTCCATATCCCAAATAACCTGTGCTTTGTTGGTTTCTGCCAGATATCTCGTACCTCCGCTTTCACCAAGTCTTTGGGGAATTACGTATACTTTTTTGCCAAATTTTTCCGCCCATTCAAAACTTCTCATACTTCCGCTTTTTATTTCGGCTTCGGGAATTATAACCATATCTGATAAAGAAACAATAATTCTGTTTCTTTGAATAAAGGTATATTTTTTTGGAGAAAAGTCTTTTTCGTATTCGCTTATTGCTAAAGCTTCTTTATATATGGATTTTATCAGCGTTTCGTTTGATTTTGGATATATTTTCTCAAGTGAGGAGGGGGATACCAGGATGGTATTTGGAAAAGAGCCTTTATGGGCTTCAGTGTCTATGCCCAGTGCTCCTCCGCTGATTATTACAAATTTTTTTGATAATCTTTTTGCCAGGATATAGGTGATTTCTTTTGAATATTTGGATGCTTTTCTGCTTCCTATAATTGCTATTTTAGGTTTTTGTAAAAGTTCTTTTTTTCCTTTATAATAAAGGCTAAAACCTTCTGTTTCAATTTTTAAGTTCATCTATATATACCACTTCTACCTGAGATAACAGGTCTTTTGAGTTTTTAAGCGTTGTAAGCGTTATTTTGTGAGGGTGTCCGATAGCTATTGCGTAACCGTATTTTTTTGCTATTTTAACGGCTTTTTTAAGCTGGTTTCTTATGTAAGAAGGTTCTTCTTTGTTATCCAAAAATATGTTTCTGGAAAACATGGGTATTTTTATTCTTTTTTCAACTTCCGCAGCTT
This sequence comes from Caminibacter sp., assembly GCF_053999135.1. Classification (NCBI taxonomy): domain Bacteria; kingdom Pseudomonadati; phylum Campylobacterota; class Epsilonproteobacteria; order Nautiliales; family Nautiliaceae; genus Caminibacter; species Caminibacter sp. Next base: position 14,828 of record NZ_JBMXVQ010000063.1, on the reverse strand, counting down.
TGGATTTAGGAGTTGTTCTTGAATCGACAAATCCAAGATTATGGGCTTTTAAAGCTTTAAAAAGAAAATACATAGATTGGTAATCTCCGGTAAATTTACTTCCTGTATGATTATTTATGAATTTTGCGTTTGGAAATATTTTTTTTATCTCTTTAATTCTGTTTTCTATTTTTGCGTATGAATCTCCAACGTTCAGGGTGTTAGGTTCCGGTCTTGAATAATTAAGAGCTTCCATTGGGAGATGGACCATATAATGGGTAAAACGGTTTGCGTATATTGCTGTATTTGGGTGGCTTTTTGTCGGTGGGAAAAAAGAAGGCGTTATTTTAAAAGGAATTTCTTTTAAAAGTTTGACCTGATACCGGTAAGACATATCGTCTATTATTATCACTAGTTTTGGTTTTTCGTGTTTAGGGGTTATGGTAATTATTTTTTTTTCTGGTTTTGATAATACGGGAAGCACCAGTTTAGAAGCACTTTCATAATCTTGAATTTCTGAATATTCATGTTGATATTTTTCTTCTGTGTGTTCTTTTTTTAGGTTTTTTTCAAGTGATGAAACTTTTTGCCGGAGTATTTTTAGGGCCTGTTCTTTTTGAATTAACTGCTGTTTTAAAATCTGTTCTTTATTCTGCTTTTCTATTATAAGATAAATAAGTACCCCGCTTAATGAAAATACTGCTATAATAAGAAAAAATACCAGATATTTAAGGGAGCTTGAGCTTTTTTTGTGTTTGATTTTTCTTTTTTTCATTTTTCTAAAATAATTTCCACTTCTAAAGTTTCTATATCCTGGTTGGATGAGCTTTTAATTTCTATATCTTTGACTTTTAAATATTTTTTTACTACTCCTATAAGTTCTTTTTTCATTTCTTCAAGATTGTCTATTTTTGTTGAAGCTCTTTCGTAGGCTAGCATCATCATAAGTCTATCTTTTGCAACATCTTTGGATTTCTTTTTTTTAAAAATATCAAAAAAGCTCATGTGAAAAGTCCTTTAAGTTTTTCGAAAAATCCTTTTTTTGATTTTAAATCCAAAAATTCCACTTCTTCTCCGTTAATTCTTCTGGCTATTCTTCTAAAGGCTTCTCCAACAAGCGATTTTTCATTTAATACTATAGGCTCTCCTAAGTTTGTTGATTTTACTATTTCTTCATCATCAGGAACTATTCCTATTAAAGGGAGTGCTAAAATATGAAGTACGTCTTCAGTTGAGAGCATTTCGCCTTTTTCCACCAGCTCAGGCTTTATTCTGTTTATAATAATGTGTTTTTGAACTTCTTCTCCAAGGGCTGCTTTTTTACTTTTTGCATCGATTATTCCTATAACCCTGTCTGCGTCTCTTACAGAGCTTATTTCGGGAGTTGTGACTATCAAGGCTCTATCCGCCAGATAAATCGCATGTTCAAATCCGCTTTCTATTCCAGCCGGAGAATCGATTAAAATATAATCAAATTCTTTTTTTAAGTCATTAATAAGTTTTTCTACTTTTTCTTTCTCAAGTACCGTTTTGTCTTTTGTCTGGCTTGCAGGTAAAAAATGAAGGTTGGCCGTTCTTTTATCCTTGATAACGGCCTGGGCTAAGTTACATCTGTTTTCCATAACGTCTACCACGTCATATACAATACGGTTTTCCAGCCCTAATATCATATCAAGGTTCCTAAGACCTATATCGAAATCTACAGCAACCGTTTTTTTCCCAAGCATTGCCAAGGCGGTTGCTATATTTGCGGTAGTGGTGGATTTTCCTACCCCCCCTTTTCCGCTGGTGACTGTAATAACTTCTGCCAAGATATGTCCTTTTTTATGAAATTATATCATTTTATGCCGATTTTGTATTTTTTCATAATATTTAGATTGTATTTAGCATAGGGGATTTCCTGAGCTTTTTCAAAATATTCTCTTGCTTTTTTATCGCTCTCTTTTACCCCTAAACCTAAATAATAATATACTCCAAGATTATAATAATCTACACTCAGATTTGACTCTTTTAGATATTTTATGATTTTTTTAGAATCGTATATATCAGACCTGGTGGCATATAATACGCTTAAATTGTGTGCCGGGATTGTTTTTTCAGGGGCTAGAATATAGGCTTTTTTTAAATAGATTTCGGCTTTTTGTAAATCTCCTTTTTCATAAAAATATTTTCCTACGTCGTTAAAGGTTTTGTAATCTCCGTAAGCAAGTATGGTTTCGTTTTGGGGCAGGGTGTCTTTTTTTATAGAAAAATAGATGTAATTTTGAAAATATTGAGGATTTTTAAAGCACTCTCTTTTTATCTTTTCCGGGTTAAAAGTGCATTTTTCAAGTTCTAATTTTAAAGAGGCGTAATTTATATCGTCTGTTAGTTCATCTATATATTCGGTTATGTTTTCTATTTCATCCTGAGGTTTTATTAAGATAGTCTGGTTAAGCGTTTCTAATTTTTCTTTTGTTTTTTCAAGTTTTGATATTATGTCTTTTTTGAATTTCTCAATTCCTTTTAAATCAGCTTTTATAGGGGTGTATTGGTATCCGTATTCTTTCATAATATGAATTCTGTTAAGAACAAGTCTAAAAGGTGGTGTTTTCTTTTTTTTTGCCTGTTTTTTTTGAGTTTTTTTTAAAGATTTTTTCTTTTTTTGAGCCGAAAGGTTGATTTCCCCAATGTTTTTTAAAAATGTTTTAATATAATCTTTTGAGGAGGGATAATTTGTTTTTATATATTTATCCAAAGGTTTTTTATCCAAAACTATATAAAAAGAGTATAAAATATATTGAAGTTTGTTTTCTTTTAAGGGGATTTTTTTAAAATAGATAAATTTATTGAGTCTGGTATATACTTTACGCGGGATATTATAAGCTTCAATGGAAAGAGACGTTTGCATTTTATAAGGAATTGAATAGCCTTTTAAAAGATAGTCCAGCTCTTTTTGGTCTTTTTGAGAATAGTCTGTTAGATAATATTTAAGTTCGGACGGTGAAATGTTTAAAACTTTCGAAAAAGACCGGTCCATGGAAATAAGTCCGTTTATATATCCTATTGAATTGTATCTTAGGATTTTTAGATTAAATTCTTTTGTAAAATAAGGCAGGAAAAATTTAAATCCCGAACTTTCTTTATAGTTGATATATTTTTGGTTTTTTAAAATCAGTTTATAACTGTTTTTTGTCCGGATTATTTCAAAATCGTTTTCGTTTAAATCGTAAAGTTTGTCAAATCCCCATAAAATAAGGGGAAAAAGAAAGAGAAGCTTACTTAGTAGGGATATAACTTGCATTGAATACGTAAGGTTTGTTGTTTTCTTTATCAAACGTAATATAAGTTGCTATAAAAGATGCGTTTTTACCGGCTCCAAGTTGAACATCCGTTACATTTGTAATATCTTCTATTTGAATTTGCCCCTCTTTAAACATAGAAGGGTTTGATGTTTTTGAAATAATATCAGCTACGGAAAGGACGGCTACTTCATTTTTCATAAAATTGTTTTTAGGTTTGATTTTTGGAGTAGGAGAGAAAATTACGACTTCTTGTTTTTTGGCGTCTTTGTTTTCACTCATATCCCTTACCGATACTTTATATTTTCTTATCTGGTTTTTTGCGTATCCGAAAGGATATGTAAATACCACATATTGATTTTTACCGTAATTTGTGTATGTAAACATAGCTTTGCTGTGTTGAAGAAGTTTTAAAATTTGGTATTTTTTCTTAGTCCCAAGAAGAATATCAGGTCCCGTGTCGTTTCCGTATGCAATAGCGCTTCCTCTTAAGACTTTGTCATGAGCTCCTTTAAACGCTATCATAGGTAAAATAACCGTTGCTCTTTTGGCTGTTTCATAAGCTATATTTCCGCTAAGACTATATCCGTCAACTCCTGTTTTTACTATATTTGAAGGGCATTTTCCTTTAATAAGCATATCCCATCTTTTAACCAAAACGCTTTTGTCAACTTTTTTTTCTTTACCTTCGTCAAATTCCGCTATAGGATAAACTTCTACATATCCCGTTGTAAAATCTACGTTTTTGTGTCCCGCTTTAATGCTTTGGGCCGTTATACTTTTTCCTTTTGCTAAAAGAGCTGAAATTTTAGGATGGTTTGAGTCGTCTTTTGAGGTTAAAACCACTTCATTTCCTCTTTTACATACTGTCCCGCTCCATACGTCTCCCGGACTTAAGAATATAGGAAAATCCACTTCATTTGAAGCTATCTGTTCTCTTAAAGCGACTTTTGCCAAAACAGAGTGGGTAGTATTAGTGTTAAATACGGTTATTTTTGTACAGATATTAGGTTGAGCCAGATATACCGGAGCTATTAAAAAATCGCCAAGTTTATCATTTGATATGGAAGGGTTTGCTGCAAATCCCATACTTGCGGCTATTGAAAGACCGATTAAAAATTTTTTCATTATTTCTCCTTTTTATTTTCCAAATCGGAAGAGAAGGAAAAAACTTTAATTTTCTTCCGGATTAACAATTTTGTTTTTAGTAATCCAAGGCATCATTTTTCTAAGTTCTTTTCCTGTTTGTTCTAAAAGACTGTCTTCTGTAAGCTGTCTTTCGGCATTCATTCTTACATATCCCGCTTTTCTTTCAAGAATAAAGTCTTTTGCAAATTTTCCGTTTTGAATTTCTTTTAGAATTTCTTTCATCGCTTTTTTTGATTCTTCTCCGATTACTCTAGGACCGCTTACATAATCTCCGTACTCAGCTGTATTTGAGATTGAATATCTCATGTTAGCCATACCGCCTTCGTATAATAAATCAACAATTAACTTTAATTCGTGCAGACATTCAAAATATGCCATTTCAGGAGCGTATCCGGCTTCTGTTAAAGTATCAAATCCCGCTTTAATTAAAGAAGTAACTCCTCCGCATAATACCGCTTGTTCTCCAAACAGGTCCGTTTCGGTTTCGTCTTTAAAAGTAGTTTCGATAATTCCGGTTCTTCCTCCACCAATTGCACTTGCGTAAGATAGTGCCAGTTTTTTAGCTTCTTCGCCCCCTTGATATACCGCGATTAAATCAGGAATCCCCCCGCCTTTTACAAATTCGCTTCTTACTGTATGTCCAGGTGCTTTTGGAGCTACCATAATTACGTTTAAATCTTTTCTAGGTTTGATTAATTTATAATGGATGTTAAATCCATGTCCAAACGCTATAGTGGCACCTTCTTTTAAATTAGGCTCTATTTCCTTATAATAAACTTCCGGTTGAATTTCATCAGGAAGCAAAATCATAACGACATCTGCGTCTTTAACCGCTTCTGCTACAGGAAGTACTTTAAAGCCTTGTTTTTCCGCTTTTGTCCATGATTTGCTGCCCGGTCTGAGTCCTACCACCACATCAACTCCGCTGTCTCTTAGATTTAGAGCGTGAGCGTGTCCTTGGCTTCCAAATCCTATCATAGCTACTTTTTTGTTTTTAATGATATTGATGTCACAGTCTTTATCGTAATAAATTGGTAATGTTGGCATTAATTCTCCTTTTTGTTGAAATTATATCAAAATAAATGATATAATCTTAAAAAAGGCTTTTTTTGACTCAAAATGAAATTGAAGTTTCGTCCGTTCTTGTCTCTCCTTCTATTCCGGTAAAAGTTTTTTCAAAAAGCAGGGCTGTACCGATAAAGAGGGAAAACAATAAGATTACACTGGCCACTACATACGAAAACAGTAATATTTACGTTTATTTCAGAGAATATTTTCCGGGATGTGAATTTGAACTGGTAAAAATCCTTCCGGACAAACTGGATGAAATTATAAAATATCTTTTTTTAGAAGAGGAATTAAAAGAGCTTATATCAAAAGTAAAGATTGAAAGTGAGAGTTATAAAACCGAAAAATCCAATTTTGTATTGAAACTTTTGGAGTTGATTTTAAAAAGAGCGGTAGAGAAAAAAGCAAGCGATATACATTTTGAAGCGTTTGAAACAAAAGCTAAAATAAAATTCAGACTGCTAGGGAGCCTTTATGAGTTTGTATCGTTTGATATGAGTGTGTTTGAATCTCTTGTTTCAAGGATAAAACTTTCCGCCTCTATGAATGTCAGTGAAAAAAGAAGACCGCAGGACGGTTCTTTTAGCATAAAAATAGAAAAAAGAGAATATGATTTAAGAGTCTCATCCCTTCCGACTATCTGGGGTGAGAGCGTGGTTATAAGAATTTTGAATAAAACAGACGTTTCAACAAAACTTTCAAAAATAGGTTTTAGTAAAGAGCTGCTTTATGGTGTAAAAAAGATTTTAAATAAAAGCTATGGTCTTTTTTTGTCAAGTGGGCCTACAGGAAGCGGAAAATCGACCACTTTATATGCGTGTTTAAAAGAGCTTTGCCAAATAGAAAATAAAATAATCACTGTGGAGGACCCTGTCGAATATAAACTGGAAAACGTTCAGCAGGTGCAGGTAAACGAAAAAATAGGACTCGGCTTTGCGGATATTTTAAAAAATATTTTAAGACAGGACCCCGATATTATTATGATAGGGGAAATAAGGGATTTAAAGACGCTGCAAATCGCTTTAAAGGCTGCTTTCAGCGGACATCTTGTGCTTTCTACTATTCACGCCAACGATGCTTTAGGGGCTATAGACCGGATGGTAAATCTTGGAATAGAACCCTTTATGCTCTCCGCCGTTTTGGCAGGGGTGCAGTCCCAGAGGCTGATAAGAATAAACTGTCCTTTTTGTAAGGAGAGATATTTGCCAAAAGAGAATTATCTTGAACTTATTTCCGATAAAATTACTTCTGATACCCGGTTTTATAAAAGCAGGGGTTGTATTAAATGCGATATGAGCGGGTTTTATAAAAGAGAGGTTATAGGGGAAATTTTTTTAAATGATGAGAATATGGAAAAACTTATTATAAAAGGCAACAGGGCCGATATTAAAACATATTTGAAAAAAATAAATTTTAAATCTATATTTGAGGACGGACTTGTTAAGGTTTTTGAGGGAAAAACAACTCTTGAAGAACTTATAAAAGTGGTTAATATATGAATGTTTACCGGCTTTTTTACTGGGACGGAGGTAAAAAGTCTGTAACTTTGGAAGCTGAAAATGAAAAAGAAGCTATAGAGAAATTTAGATACGATAATGACAAAATAATTTTAAAAATAGAAAAAGTTAAAAAAAAATTCTCTTTTAAGCTTAGTTTAAAACCTTTTTATAAACTGGATTATCCCGTTTTAATTTCTTCTTTTAGAAGGGTAGGTGTTTTGCTAAAAGCGGGGCTTTCATTAAAAGAGGCTTTTGAGGAAGTGGATGTTAAAAACAGACTTGTGAGGGATATGTTTAAAGAGTGTCTTTATTCTTTGGAGAGAGGTCGTAATATTAGCCTGGTTTTTGAAAAATACGCTTATGTTTTGGGGTATATGGCGCCTGTTGTTATAAAGGTAGGCGAAAAAACCGGTGATTTGGCTTTTTCTTTTGAAACACTTGTCAGAATTTACGAAAATTTTTTTAAAAATAAAAAAGAGGTTTTAAATTCAATAAGATATCCTTTGATGGTGTTTATGTCTGTGATTGTTTCTTTTAACGTGCTTGTTGTTATGGTGTTGCCGAAATTTGAAAAAGTATTTGAAAAATTACATGCAAATTTGCCTTTTTTTACTATACTTCTTTTAGATATAAAAAACATAGTCTTAAATTACGGAGCGTTGATTTTATTTGTTGTTGTGGCGCTTTCTTTTTTGTTTTTCTTTTTATATGCAAAGGATAAAGTTTTTAAGTTAAAAGTCGATAAATTTATATTAAAAATCCCTTTTATCGGTAAAATGGTTTTATTTTCCCAATATTATAAAATGGCTTTTGTTATAAGCGTTTTAATGAATTCGGGAATTTCTTTAATAGAATCTTTGACTCTTGCAAAAAATTCTTTAAATAACGAATTTTTAGTTTTAAAAGCGGAAAAAGTTATAGAGGATATAAAAAGAGGAAAAGGTTTTTACGGCTCTTTAAAAAGGGTTTCTTTTTTTGATTCCGCTTCTCTTAAAATAATAAGCGCCGGTGAAAATTCGGGAGAGCTTAATGAAATGATGTCACAGGTCTCTTTTTATTATAAGGATAAACTTGATTTTATGATTAAAAACTTAAACGCCTATATAGAGCCTTTTATGCTTTTGATGGTCGGTTTTATCGTTTTGATATTGGCGCTTGGAGTTTTTATGCCTATGTGGGATTTGGCAAACGCGGCAAGGGGTATGTGATTATTTTTCAAACTCTTCTAAAATGTCGTCATCGTCTTTTTTGTTTATTTTATAGTTTTTGTATTTTGGGTCTTTTGCCGTTTTGTCCAGTTCTTTTTTGAGTTTGTTATACTCAATTCTAATATTCATAACAGCGGCGGCAACACCCCAGAATACCCCAAGCCAAAGCAGCCATTCCTGATTGAATGTTTTTTTCATCCAATATCCTACGCCTACGCCCATAAGCACGGCTACGACGATGGAAATACCCAAAGAGAGTTTTTCGGCCCCCTCAATGGTTTTTCCTATTTTGCCTTTTTTTTCGCTCATCAAATCTCTTTTGCTATTTTTGAATAAGCATCAACTGTGTTTTGAATGTCATCATCTTTCATAGGGGTACAGATAAATCCGGTTTCATATGCGCTTGGTGCAAAATAAAATCCTTCTTTTAGCATTTTATTATGAAACGAAGCATATCTTTTCGTATCGGATTCATTTACTTCGTCAAAATTTTTAGGAAGTTTAGGATTAAAGAAAAATCCAAACATACTGCCTATTACATTATAATTAAAATCTATCCCGTTTTCTTTAGAAATTTTTTCAAAACCGCTCATAAGTTTTTTCGCTTTTTCTTCAAGCGTTTTATAGATTTCAGGATTGTTTTTAAGTTTTTTAATAGTGGCAAGTCCGGCACTCATAGCCACAGGGTTTCCGCTAAGCGTTCCCGCCTGATATACGGGACCTACGGGTGAGAGCTTTTCCATAATTTCTTTTTTCCCCGCAAAAGCGCCAACAGGCATTCCGCCTCCGATTACTTTACCAAATGTTACCATATCCGCTTTAATTCCGTAAACGTCGTAGCTTCCTCTAAGTGAAGCTCTAAATCCGCTCATAACTTCGTCAAAAATCAAAACGGCTCCGTAATGGTTGCAAAGCTCCCTAAGTTCTTCTAAAAACTCTTTATCGGCAGGAACCAGGCTCATATTTCCGGCAATCGGTTCGATAATTACACATCCTACATTTCCTTTTTCAAAACATTCTTTTACAGAGTTTATATCATTGTATTTTGCCAAAAGTGTGTGTTTTGTAAAATCGGCCGGTACCCCCGGGCTGCTTGGAACGCCAAACGTTGCCGCCCCGCTTCCGGCACTTACTAAAAGAGCGTCGCTGTGCCCGTGATAACATCCTTCGAATTTTATAATGTCATCTTTTCCGGTATAACCTCTGGCAAGTCTTATAGCACTCATTGTAGCTTCCGTTCCGGAATTCACAAATCTTATTAAATCAAGATGAGGAAACATCTCAAGCACTTCTTTTGCCAAATCAACTTCAACTTTTGTCGGAGCCCCGAAACTTACTCCTTTTTTAACCGCTTCAATAATAGCTTCTTCTATATCGTTGTCGCAGTGACCGAAAATCAACGGTCCCCAGCTTTGAATATAGTCAAGATATCTGTTTCCTTCTATATCCCATATATACTGTCCTTTTCCTCTTTCGATAAAAGGAGGTTCCCCGCCTACGCTTTTAAAAGCCCTTACAGGTGAGTTTACACCGCCTACTATATATTGTTGAGCTTGTTGAAAAATTCCCATATTCATTCCTTTTTTGTTAAAATTATACAAAAAAAGGGTTGAAATGAAAATTGATGAAAAACTTATAAAAAGACTTGAGACATTAGCTATGATAGAAATTGAAGATAAAGAAAAAATGGCTAAAGATTTGGCTGAAATAGTTGAATTTGTGGAAATGCTAAACGAACTTGACACCGAAAATATAGACGCTACGTTTTCCACTTTAAACAATCCGACTCCTTTAAGAGAGGATGAACCGGTAAAAACAGATATTGTTAAAGATGTTTTAGCTCATGCCCCAAAAGCCAAAGACGGGTATTTTATAGTTCCTAAAATTATAGAATAAGGGAAATTATGGCTTTAAACTATACTCTTGAACAGCTTTTAAAAAGTATAAAAGCTTATAAAGCAAGCGATTTGCATCTAGTTGTCAATGCGGAACCTATGTTAAGAATTGACGGGAGGCTTACCCCTTTAAATCTTCCAAAACTCTCAGGAGAAGACACTATAGAGCTTTGTTATTCGGTTTTAACTGAAAAACAAAAAGCCGAGCTTGAAGAAAATCTGGAACTTGATTTTTCTTTTGAGATACCGGGAGTGAGCAGGTTTAGGGCTAATTATTATTATGAAAGGGAGCATTTAGCCGCAGCTTTTAGGATTATTCCGGAAAGACCGCTCAGTCTTGACGAGCTTAACGCCCCGAAAGTGTTTAAAGAGCTTATTAAAAGGGAAAAAGGCCTTATTTTGGTAACGGGACCTACGGGAAGCGGTAAGTCTACCACTCTTGCCGCAATGCTTAACGAAGTTAACGAACATTATAATAAACATATTATTACCATAGAAGACCCGATAGAATTTGTGCATCCTCATAAAAAATCTCTATTTTCCCAAAGAGAAGTCGGAAGAGATACCAAATCTTTTTTAAATGCCCTAAGAGCGGCTTTAAGAGAGGACCCCGATATTGTTTTAATAGGGGAAATGAGGGATAGAGAAACCATAGCCGCTGCTATTACGGCGGCTGAAACGGGACATTTGGTGTTTGGTACCCTTCATACAAACAGTGCTGACCGGACCATAAACAGAATAGTAAATGTTTTCCCGGCAGAAGAACAAGACCAGATAAGAACCCAGCTTTCCATGGCGTTAGCGGCGGTTATCGCTCAGGTGCTATTACCTAAAATAGGAGGAGGAAGAGTTGCCGCTCAGGAAATTATGATAAATAATCCGGCAATAGCCAATCTTATAAGGGAAAATAAAATTCAGCAGATTTACTCCCAAATGCAGCTTAATCAGACAGCTACGGGTATGCAGACTATGAATCAGGTATTGGCTAAGCTGGTAAGAGAGAGAGTGGTGGACAAAGAGACGGCTATGGCGTATTCCACCAAACCCGAAGAATTAAGGAAAATGCTTGGAATCTAAAGATTTGCTGGTTGGAAGTTACGATTACAACCTTCCCGAACATCTTATAGCCAAATATCCAGTAACTCCAAGAGACAGTGCAAAACTTCTTGTATACGACAGAAAAGAAGATAAAATAATCCACAGCGTATTTAGGGATGTTTTGGATTTTGTGGGGGATAAAAGATTTATTTTTAACGATACAAAAGTAATAAAAGCCAGAATTTTCGGCAAAAAAGAAACAGGAGGCAGGGTTGAGCTTCTTTTAAACAGACCTTTTGGGGATAAATTTTTAGTTTATATCAGAGGAAAAGTAAAGCCGGGAGTAAGACTGATATTTGATAAGGGGCTTGAAGCTGAGGTTATAGAGCTTTTAGAAGACGGAAGCAGGGTAGTGGAGTTTTTTCAAAACGGAAGAAAACTTGTATTTTTAGAACTGGTAAAAATTTTAGAAAATATTGGGCATATTCCTTTGCCTCCTTATATCAAAAGAAGTGACGAAAAGCTTGATGAGAGAGAATATCAAACGGTTTTTGCCAAAAAAGAGGGTGCTGTGGCGGCTCCGACGGCAAGTTTGCATTTTACACCCGAACTTTTAAATAAAATCAAAAAAAAAGCCTATCTTACTCTTCATGTAGGTGCCGGGACGTTTAAACCTGTAGAGGTGGAGAATATAAGAGAGCATAAAATGCACAGCGAATTTTTTGAAATTCCCAAACAGACCGCTGAGATTTTGGATTCAAATGAAGAAATTGTGGCAGTGGGGACTACTTCTACGAGAACTATAGAATATTATGCAAGAACTAAAAAACTTTCAGGGGAATGTGATTTGTTTTTAAATCCTTTAAATCCTCCAATAAGAGTAAACCATCTTTTAACAAACTTTCATCTTCCGAAATCAACTCTTATTATGCTTGTGGCTTCTTTTATAGGCAGGAGAAAAACGCTTAAAATATACGAAGAAGCGATAAAGAAAAATTACCGCTTTTACAGTTACGGCGATGCTATGCTGATATTATGAATTGACGATTTTATCGACCCACATAGCAAACTGAAATTCCGGCAGTGCTCCCATTACTCTGTCAATTTCCTGAGCGTCTTTTAGAGCAACAATTGTAGGAATGCTTCTAATGCCAAACTGTGCCGCTACTTCAGGCACTTCTTCAGTGTTTACTTTTAAAAAGTTTGCTTTTAAAGGATATTGTTGCGCCACTTTTTCAAATGTAGGTGCAAACATCTGACATGGACCGCACCATACTGCCCAAAAATCAATAATAACAGGAACCGTTACGTTTTTTATAATTTTGGCAAATTCAGCCGCATTTTCTATTTTTATAGGTTTATTATCAAGCAGATTACCTTTACAAACACCGCATACCGCTTTTTTATATTCGTCTTTTTTCGGTAATTTATTCAAACTTTTACAATGCGGACATGCTACTACAATAGTTTCCATATTTCCCCTCCATTATTTTTAGTACTATTGTATCAAGTTTGTTTATTTTTGTCAACTTATAGCTTTACTATTTTTGCTCCGTATCCTCCCATATGGGATGGAGCGTCTTTAAATTCTTTAACTAAAGGATGATTTTTTAAAAGCTCTGTAATTCCTTTTGCCAAAATCCCTTTACCCATTCCGTGATAAATCCACACTTCCTCAAGTCCCGCAAGTGCAGCTTTATTTAGATATTCTTCCGTTTTTTCAATGGCTTCTTCAAGTCTTAGTCCATGCAGGTCAAGTTTTACGTCTATTTTATCAGGTTTTGGTTTATAGATCTTTGTTGTTTTTTTAACCGGTGCCAGATATGGTTTAAGAGCCGATTTTGATATGAGTAGTTTTTTACCGTCAAATTCCACTAATGCGTTTTTGCCTTTAAGTTCTATTATTGTTCCAACGCTGTTTCCGTATTTTACAGTATCTCCTATATTAAATTCTTTTTTGATTTCCTCTTTTTGTATTTTTATTTTACTTCTTATTTTATGGGCTTCGTTTAGCTTTCTGTGGGCGTCTTTAATGTCTTTTGCTTTTATCGCTTCTTTTGCGGCTTTAATAGCCGCATTATATTCACGGAGCAGTTTTTCTTTTTCTTTTTCGATTTTTTCGTTAAATTCCTCTTTTTGTCGCAGCAGCGATTCTTTTAGAAGTTTTACGCTTTCAAGTTCGCTTTCAAGCTCTTTGATTTTTTGTTTTTGCTCGAATTCTAATTGTGCCGATTTTTCAATTAAAGAGTCTAATTTTTCCAAATCCTCACTGTATTCCTGTTTTGCTTTTTGAATGATATTCAGCGGAATTCCGTATCTTTTTGCCGTTTCAAACGCGTAACTTTTACCTATTGTCCCTTTTATAAATTCATATGTAGGTTTTTGTTTTTTTTCATCGTAAATTGCGGCTAAGAGTTCCACTTCTTCATTTTGGGCAAGAAGGGTGGCAAGGCGTTTATGGTGGGTGGTTATAACGATACGGTTTTTTTTCATAAGCTCTTCAATTATCACTTTAAATAAACTTGCAGCTTCGTTCGCGTCGGTACCGAGTTCTATTTCATCTACGCCTATTAACAGATTTTCTTTTCCGAATACTTCTTTAAATTCCTTTATTCTTCCTGCAAATGTAGAGATGTCGTTTTTTACGTTTTGAGGGTCGTCGATAATCGGTTTTATCTCTTTAAAATGAGGAATTACGGAGTTTTCTCTTATTTTCATAGGAAGAAGGTATTTGCTCATAAAAGCGGCACTTAAAATTGATTTAAGTAGCATGGTTTTACCACCGGCGTTTACTCCCGTAATAATTAAAACCTGTTTGTCCCATTCAAGATTTATGGGTTTGCACTCTTTAAGCGCCGGGTGGCAAAAATCTCTTAGATACATCTTTTTTGTTTTAAATGAGGGCATAATAAATTCAAGATTTTCGTCTTTTGCCATAAAAACACGAGCTTGTAGTGCATCGAATTTATCAAATTCTTTATTGATAAATTCCAAAAATTTAACCCATTTTCTAAGGGTTTCACTAAACGTTTTGGCAATTTCATATAGTTTTTCTTCTTTGACGCTTTCAAGTTCGTCAAGCTGTTTTTTTATTTTTTCTATTCCTCTTGGAAATACATAAAAAAAACCGCTGCTGCTTCTTCCGAGTATCTCCGCATCAAGGACTTTGTTAAATCCGCCTCTGACAAGAAGTGTTTCTTCTCCCTGCTGCAGGTGAATTTGTCTGTCGACCAAGAAAGGCTCTAGTTTTTTGGAATTTAAATATTTATAAAGCTGTTGGCGGATTAGGGATTTTTTTTCTTTTATTTTTTCATTAATCAAATCAATTTCTTCAAACCCGACAACTTCGCCTTTTTCATTGTAGTGTTTTAATATTTTTTCGATTTCATCGGGAATTTTTATCTTGTCAAACCACTCGGCTAAATCCGGCCAGTTTCTGCTTTTTAAATATTTAAAATAGTTTATTATTTTTACAAATTCGAAAATCTGGTCGTGTTTTAAGGTACCAAATTTTTTAAGATGCATAATTTCTCTATCAAGATGTTTAACTAGAGGAGGAGCTTTAAAATCTTTATTTGAGAGTTTTTGTAAATATTCGTAATTTTTCCGGATATCTCCTTCAATAAAATACTCTTTTTCTCTTGCGTAAAGATTGTAAAGTTTTTCTATATAATCGTTTAAATCCAGTTTTTTTATCATTTAGCTTCCTTG
>NZ_JBMXVQ010000062.1:0-4255 GCF_053999135.1 Caminibacter sp. | reverse complement strand
ACTTCCGTTACAAATTCCCAAGCATATGCAATAGCCTCTTCTTTAAAATAATCCCCGAAACTAAAGTTTCCAAGCATTTCAAACAGAGTATGGTGTCGGTTTGTATATCCTACGTTTTCAAGGTCGTTATGTTTACCTCCCGCTCTCATACAAAGCTGGCTTGATGTGGCTCTTGGAGGTGTGGGAGCCGGTTTTTCACCGGTAAAAATCGGCTTAAAAGGCACCATCCCGGCATTAGTGAATAACAGCGTCGGGTCATCGGGTACCAAAGGAGCCGAAGGATATACCTTATGTCCTTTTTTTTCAAAAAAATCCAAAAATTTTTTTCTTATATCCATAAAAGGCCTTTTTTGATAAAATTTTAACTAAATATCCCAAAAAGGTAAATATTGTATAAAAAAGAGCTGGAAATACTTGCCAAAAAAGAACGTTTAAGAGAAAAAAATATCTACGAAAAAATAATCGACCTTGCAAGCAACGACTATTTAGGTTTAGCCGAAGATGAGGAAATTCTTGATAAAACATATTTCCATGCCAAAAAACTGCGTCTTCATGGCTCAAAAGCCTCGCTTTTGGTTAACGGATACAATAAAGCTCACCAACTTTTAGAAAATAAACTAAAAAGACTAAATAACTTCGAAGACGCCCTGGTTCTAGGCAGCGGGTTTCTTGCAAATATGGCTTTGTTTGAACTTGGAAGAAAAGGGGATTTGTTTTTAGTAGACAAAGAGTATCACGCCAGCGGCATAGTGGGAAGTAAACTTACACAGGCGGAAGTGAGATTTTTTAACCATAACGATATTAGCGACTTAAAACAAAAAAGCAAAGACTATAAAAACTTCAACAGGGTTTTTGTAGTAACGGAAGGCATTTTTTCAATGCTTGGAGATAAAGTAAAAAAAGAGATAACTTCTTACGCTCAGGAAATAGGTCATTTAATAATAGACGAAGCTCACAGCGTAGGGGTGTGCGGAGAGAGATTAATGGGCATTACCGATGAATACGAATTAGACCCAAAAAAAACGATAAAAATGGGGACACTCGGAAAGGCCTTAGGAAGCTATGGAGCTTATATTCTGGCAAACAGTGAAATTATAAATTTTTTAATAAACAGGGCAAAAAGCGTCATTTATACCACCGCTCTCAGTCCCCTAGACACCCTAAGCGCCTTTTACGCCCTTGAAAAAATAGAAAAAAACTTAAATATCTTTAAAAAGAAAATAAACAGAAGAAAATCCGCTTTTAACACCCCTTCTTTAATAAAAACGATACCTGAAAGCTCAAATAAAATCCTTATGAAAAAAAAAGAAGAACTTCAAAAAAGAAACATTCTGGTAGGAGCGATAAGACCTCCTACCGTAAAAACCCCTATTTTCAGGGTTATTTTAAGAACAAATATAGATATTGAGATTATTAAAAACACGGTAAAGTTTTTAAATGATTAAAAAAATTTTCTCAATTTTCCTTACTTTTATTTTGTTAGTACTTACAGCCGGATTTGTTTATTTTATATATCTGTATAACTCCACAAGATTTGCAACAGAAAAAATAATTTATTACAATCCTCCCCTTTCTACTCTTTTTTTCGACAAAAACGACAATCTTCTTGACGTAAAATATTCAAAAGAAAACAGAATATATGTTAAATACAAAGACATTCCCCCAAGAATAATAGAAACCCTTATAGCAACCGAAGACACTTCCTTTTTTGAACATTCGGGAATTAATTTCAACGCTATACTAAGAGCCTTGATAAAAGATATAAAAGCAGGTAAAAAAGTGGAAGGTGCATCAACTATTACACAGCAGCTGATAAGAAACATTTATCTAAACAGAAAAAAAACCATAGAGCGTAAACTTAAAGAAATTATAATAGCTATGAAAGTGGAACATTTCCTATCAAAAGAGGAAATCTTGGAAAGATATTTAAACCAGGTTTATTTAGGACACGGATATTACGGCATAAGAACGGCCTCTTTAGGATATTTCCATAAGGATTTAAACGAACTTAGCCTAAAAGAAACCGCAATGCTCATAGCCCTTCCAAAAGGCCCTTCTCTTTACGACCCTACAAAAAATTACAACCTGAATATAAAAAGAGCCAATTCCATTTTAAAAAGAATGTACTCTTTAGGGTGGATAAGCGAAAATGAATTTAAACAAGCACTAATAGAAAATCCCAAAGTTTATAAATACATGATAAAACCAAAAGCCCCTTATGCCGTAGATGCCGCCATAAAAAAACTAAAAAAAGAGTTTCCCGACCTTTTTTACAGAGGCTATTACATATATCTGACAATAGACCTGCCTACCCAACAAATAGCCCAAAAGGCCATAAAATGGAATTATAAAAGACTTCTTGAAATGAATTCAAAACTAGACCCGGAAAAACTAAACGGAGCTTTAATTACCATTAATCAACAAACAGGAGACATTCTCGCCCTTGTAGGAGGAGTGGATTATAAAAAAAGCAAATTTAACAGAGCCATACAATCAAAAAGAAGTATAGGAAGCGCCGTCAAACCGTTTATCTACCAAATAGCCCTTAATATAGGTTATAATCCGGCAACCCTTATCCCAGACCTCAGCAGAACGTTTAAAATCCCGGGAAACACTCCTCAAGAACAAAACTTTTGGAAACCTAAAAACTACGAAAGAAACACTTTAGGGCTGATAACTTTAAGAGAAGCACTTGTACATTCACGAAACCTGGCTACGATAAATCTCGTACTATCCATTGGACTCGATAAAATAATTACAGAACTTTATAATTTCGGATTTGAAAAAATACCACAAAACCTTTCAATCGCACTTGGAAGCATAGGAGAGAGTATCTGGAACATAAGCGAACTTTATACGATATTCAGCAATTATGGGATTAAATCCCATGTTAAAATAGTTAGAAAAATAACGGTGCCTAAAGAACACATTACAATAAATATCGAAAACAAACACGAATACATACAACCCGATTATCAGGCTTATCTGATGATTGACATATTAAAAGACGTAGTTAAAAGGGGCACGGGTAAAAACGCAAAAGTGGAAGGAATAGAAATAGCCGGTAAAACAGGTACTACCAACAAATATATAGACGCATGGTTTTGCGGTTTTACCCCCGACACACAAACAATTATATGGTTTGGAAACGACGACTCGTCCACTCTTGGAAAAAGTATGAGCGGAGGAAGGGTATCGGCACCGGTATTTAAATATTTTTATTCAAAACTTTTAGAAACACATCCGGAAATGCAAAGAAAATTTAAAAAACCAAAAGGGGTAAAAGAGTTTATTATAAACGGCAAAAAGGAACTCTTTACAAAAGTATCCCCACCTCCTAAAAAAGAGAGCGCGGTTCCAGTATTTTAGGCTTTTTTCATACCTATTATTCCCCCAATGGAAATTAAAACAGCTCCGAGTATCTGATTTACCACAGGAACCTGCCCCAAAAACAAAAACGCCAAAATTATCGCAAACACTATATCTAAATACTGCAACACGGAAGCAACGGAAACCTTAATATAATTAAGTGCGTCATACCACAGAAAAAGCGCCAAAGCCGTATGCATAACCCCCGTAATTAAGGCGATTATCAGTCCCTGAACGCTCAAATGCCACTTACTTAAAAACAAAAAAGGAGCCGTTATAAATATCGAAATCAAAATCTGCCATGCAGTAACCGCAGCGGGTCTGTGGTGCATTGTGGCTATTTTTGAAAAAAAGCCCAAAAGCCCGTAACTAACCGCCGCAAGTAATGCAATAAAGGCACCCTTGCTCAGACTCATCCCCCCGTTACTGACAATCACGCCGATAAATGCTAAAATCACCGCAATTACAATAAAGATATTAATCTCCTCTTTTAAAAACAGCACCGCAAGCAATAAAGATATTATCGGTCCCGCATAATAAATACTGACAGCCGTCGCCACGTCAGTATAATTAAAAGAGAAGAAAAAAAACACCCAGTTAACCCCAAGCGCCATCCCGCTGATTAAAAGCGGCCAAAAGGGGCGAAGTTTCAAAAACTCCCTTATTCCGCTGCGCCTCAGGGCAAAATAAAGTATAAAAGGAAACGCAAAAAGGACCCTGAAAAACACAAACACTCCGCTTGGAAAAGATGAATAAACAGACATAAGAGGCGTACTTCCCCAGATAAAAGTAGCCCCTATCATTTCTAGAAGTCCTTTTTTTTCTTTGTTCATCTCAGTTTCCTTAACGATAAATTATAATCATAAAAAAGTTTTAGCCATTTATA
>NZ_JBMXVQ010000061.1:0-2391 GCF_053999135.1 Caminibacter sp. | reverse complement strand
TTAAATATTATAAATAAAATTGCGGCTGTAGTATTTATAGCTTTTGGAATAAAACTTTTATTCGTATCTTTAAGTGCGTTTGAGAAGATAATAGGGAATTAAAGTTTCCCTAAATAGTTACATGCGTCTTTGTTTCCAAGACCGCATGCTTTTTTCAGTAGTTTTTTAGCCTTTTCTTTACCGCCGTTTTTGTATTCGTAATATCCAAGAAGAGTACAGCTGTCAGCGTCGTTTAGCTCACATCCTTTTTTATAAAAGTTTACGGCTTTTTTGTGGTCTTTTTTTATGTTGCCGATACCTTTATCGAGCATATATCCTACCATACCGCACGCATAACCGTCGTTTTTTTGTAGGCATCTTTTTTCAAACCCTTTAAAAGCTTCTTGAAATTTACCCTGTAGGGCAAGTTTTAAATCAGGGTCTTTTGTATCTCCGTGTCCCGCTCCAAAAAGCGCTAAACTGAGTCCAAGTATTGCTATTAGTTTTTTCATATTTTCTCCTTATGAATTACAACATGCACATCCGAATCCGTCATCGTCGTCATGGAAATTCTCTAAATTCAAATCTCCGCCGTTTCCTGAAATTATAGATTCTTTATATGCTATGGTTTCTCCATTTAGTATTATAGTATAAAATATTTTACTTGTTGCCCTTACGGTGTTAATTGTCGAACAATATGTCTCAAGCGAACTTAACACCCATCTTTTTGCTGTGATATTATCCGCATTTGATTCAAATTTATAAATGAAATGAAATTCCGTAAAAATTTTGGGAAAGGTGTCTCTTCTTTTAAATTCTATTTCCATTTGGGCGTTTTTTATATCATAGCCTTTGTTTTTTGCCATTTCAACTACATCAAAAAGTGAGCAATTTCCCATACCTGTTATAAAAAGTTCAACCGGAGAATATTTTTCCGCGTCAATTACTAATATTTCTTTGCCGTTTGTGGCTTCATATTTTTTTCCGTCGATATGTCTTATTTTTATCATTTACTCTCCTTTAAAAACTTTTCAAAATATTTTATCTGCTCTTCAACCCTCTCAGGTGCCGTAGCCCCGTAACTCTTTCTGCTTTTCATTGAACTCTCCAGGCTCAAATCCAAGTCATTCCCGATTCTTTCATCAATTTTTTTAAGCTCTTCCAAACTTAAATCACTTAAATCCACTCCTTTACTCTCAGCCAAAGCCACCGCGCGTCCCGTGATATGATGAGCTTCTCTAAAAGGTACCCCTTTGTTTACCAGATAATCAGCTAAATCGGTAGCTGTCAGGTGACCTTTTTTACACGCTTCATACATTTTATCGGCGTTTACTTTCATGGTTTTTAACGTTTCTTTTAAAATCTCAAGTGAAATCAGGGCGTTTTTTACGCTGTCAAAAACAGGCTCTTTATCTTCTTGAGTATCTTTATTGTATGCTAAAGGAAGTCCTTTCATAACCGTTAAAAGTGCTATCAGATTTCCATAAGCTCTTCCGGTTTTTCCACGGATGAGTTCAGGTACGTCAGGGTTTTTTTTCTGAGGCATAATTGAACTTCCGGTAGAATATTCATCGCTTAAAGTAATAAAACCGAATTCGCTTGTCGACCATATTATAAGCTCTTCGGAAATCCTGCTGGCATGCATAAAAAGCATGGAAATATTAAATAAAATCTCAAGAGCGAAATCCCTGTCACTTACCGTATCAAGACAGTTAATAGTCGGTTCGTCAAATCCGAGTGTTTTTGTTGTTTCGAACCTATCGATATTATGTGGTGTTCCGGCAAGTGCCGCACATCCCAAAGGGTTTTTATTGTTTCTGTTGTAGCTTTCCATAAATCTTTCATAATCCCTTTTAAACATACTAGCATACGCCAGCATATGATAAGCAAAACTTATCGGCTGTGCGTGCTGAAGATGTGTCATTCCCGGAAGCAGGGTATTTTTATGTTCTTTTGCGATATTAACAAACACTTCGATAAGCTCTTTTATTTTATTTGCCAAATCAAGGTTTCTTTTTAAAACCCAGCGTCTGAAATCTACGGCCACCTGGTCGTTTCTGCTTCTTGCCGTATGAAGTTTTTTTCCTGTATCGCCTATAAGTTCAATAAGCCTTTTTTCAATTGCCATATGAATATCTTCATCAGCAATATCCCATTTAAATTCTCCGTTTTCTATCTCTTTTTTTATTTGTAGAAGACCCTCTTTTATTTTATCCGCTTCATCCTGTGCAATTATTTCCTGTTTTGCCAGCATTTGAGAATGTGCTATGCTGCCTTCTATATCTTCAATAAAAAGCTCCTTATCAAAAGGAATAGAAGCGTTAAATTCATCAAGGATTTTAGCCGTGCCCGTGCTGAATCTTCCTCCCCATAGTTTCATATCTTGCCTTTTTTGGTAGAATTATATCAAAG
>NZ_JBMXVQ010000060.1:0-3509 GCF_053999135.1 Caminibacter sp. | reverse complement strand
CTTTTTCTGATTAAGCCCCATATTAAAATCACTAAGCCCGTAAATTTTACTTTCTATTTCCCTAACAGTTTCGATTTTATTGTAAATTTTGAGGGCATAATAAATTTCCGATTCTTTTTCGTATTTTTCAACCGGCTCGTCAAAGAATATTTTTATGTAAAACTTTTCTTTTTGAGTTTTGGATAATTTTAATTTTTCATCAATTATTTTTTGGATATTCTCAAAAATTTTAATTATAAAATTAAATTTATTTTTTATATCATTTTGTCTTTGCAAATTTAAAATATATTTCTCAAATTTTTTTAACTCTTTTTGCTCTTGCTTTTTTTTAAATTTTTCATAATTTCTAAAAACATCAAAATGTAATTGCAAATATTCAATAGTACCTTTTTTCCATTCTTTTGCTTTTATAAAAGTAGCCAAATAATTATTAGAATGAATTTTTTTATTTTGAATATATTTATCAAGTGTTTGTAAATTACTTAAATAATCCCTTTTTACGAACCACTCATATTCATCTGCCCTAATATTTCCGTTTAAATCTTTAAAAAGCAGTTGTTTTTTATTTTCTTTTTTTGAATCTCTGAAAATAAAATATTCGATTTCATTTTTACCAATTCTTACATAAAGCCCGTCTTTTAACACGTAATTATCAAATACAGCCTTTTGCAAATCAAAATCAATCCTATCAATTACATCAAAAATCATCTCTTCCTCACAAACACAGCTACTTGAATAATAAGCTCATCCCTGTCTATTTTTTGAACGTACGCATCAAAAATATCCCATCCGGCATTCATTATTTTAGAAATTGAATAATTTGCGTTTCTTGGAATGTAACCGAGCTTGGTATCCTTATAATATATTTCAACGGCGTTTTCATCGTGGATATTTTGAGGTTCTGTTTTTAAAATTAACTTATCTCCCACTTTTATTTCATTAATCACAAAAAGAGCTTTATAATACTCAATCCCCGCAATTACAAAACTTTTATAAACTTCGCTCATTTTATTTCCTTTTTGTCAAATTATATTAAATATAATCGCCAAATTATGTCGTTTAAATTAATAATACCATTTTCCGCTCATATCCTGCCACTTGCAATACCCGCCTCCAACCGAGCTGTTTTTATGGCCAAGACCCGTTCCCATTGCAATAAACGCAAGTTTTTGGGAAACTTCATCGTTTTTAGGATGAATATAAAACTTATATCCGAAAAATTTAATTCCTTTATAATAATAAGTAAAAGGCTTATTATTTTTTACCTGTATGTATTCGATAAACCAGTTAGGCTTTTGAAGCGTTTCACCAAAAACAGTTTCATATTTCCTAACCAGATTTTTATGTATCGCTTCAAATAAAGAAATCATCTCCCCGGTTTTGTTAAACGTCCAAAAATCACCGTTTTTCAACACAACAAAAACGGGATTTAAACTAACTATTGTTTTAATGGGTTTAAATTTAATTTTTTTCATACCGACGGAATTTATTTTAAAAATATTGTCTTCATAAAACATAAGCGAATCATAAACTTTTTTTATCATTTCCTTTTTAAAACTTCTAAAAGATATTTGACCATGTTTTTCAAAATATCCTTTTTCATTAGCTTTACCAAGATTTGAAAAAACATAATTTTTCGGCTTTTTTTCATTATGAGATTCATAACCGCTTTTTATAAGCGCAGAGGAGATAAGCTTTGAAATTGCTTCCGGGGATTTTTGAAAATGTATAGGGGTTTTTAAACTGACTGATATATCAAGCTGACTGTATTCCATTTTTATCCTTTTGAAAAATTATAGCAAATTATAAAGATTTTTCAAACTAAAAGAGTTATGGGCATCAAAAGATAACCCCGGGAAGGATTTTTGGAGATTTTGTTAAATATTCTTCTGTTATACGTTAAATCTAAAGTGCATCACATCACCGTCCTGAACGACATAGTCTTTACCCTCAAGTCTCATAGCCCCGGCTTCTTTTGCACCCTGCTCTCCGCCGTATTTTATAAAGTCTTCATAACTAATAACTTCAGCCCTGATAAACCCTTTTTCAAAGTCCGTATGAATCACACCCGCAGCCTGAGGCGCTTTTGTTCCTCTTTTAATAGTCCAGCTTCTAACTTCAATTTTTCCTGCTGTAAAATAACTTATTAAATCAAGTTTTTCATATGCTTTTTTAATAATCTGCTCAAGCCCGCTCTCTTTAGCCCCAAGACTTTCAAGAAATTCATGCTTTTCTTCATCGCTCATATCTACCATCTCTTCTTCAAGTTTGGCGCAGAGTTTAATTACTTCTCTTCCATGCTTTGCCGCATATTCTTTTAGAGCTTTTACATATTCATTATCTTCCGCAAGACCTTCTTCATCCACGTTTGCGCCGTAAAAAATTTCTTTGTTTGTTAAAAAATTAAGTTCTTTTTCAAGAGTTTTAAACTCTTCTTCATCTTTTTTAGGAAATGTTTTTACAGGATTACCCTCAGCCAGCCATTCCATAAGTTCTTCTGCAAGTTCCAGCTGTTTTTTAGCTTCTTTAGAACCTTTTGCCTGTTTTTGTAGTTTTGCAATTCTTTTTTCAAGAGTCTGCATATCCGCATATAAAAGTTCCTGCTCTATTATCTCAACATCCCTTATTGGGTCAACACTGTTTTCTACGTGAATTACGTTTGGGTCTTCAAAACATCTTACCATATGCAAAATAATATCCGTTTCCCTGATGTTTGCCAAGAACTGGTTTCCAAGCCCCTCACCTTTGCTTGCCCCCTTTACAAGCCCGGCAATATCGACAAATTCTATTGTTGAATACTGAATCCTATCAGGATTTACAATCTTTGCAAGTTCATTTATCCTTTCATCCGGGACCGGTACTATCGCTTTATTCGGCTCAATCGTACAAAACGGATAATTTTGGGCTTCCGCGTTTTGAGTTTTTGTAAGTGCGTTAAATGTGGTAGATTTTCCAACGTTTGGCAATCCGACAATACCAACTTTCATTTATTTCCTTTTTTGGTGAAATTATAACCAAATTCAATAATAAATCCCTTGAAAAGATTTAAAACTTTATGCTACAATTCCGACCAACCGGTTGGTATGAAAGGAAAAAGATGAGTACCAAAGAGAAAATTCTGGAAATTTCGGCCGATGTTTTCGCAAAATACGGTTACAAAGCCGTAAGTATCAGCTCTTTGCTCAAAGAAATAGGCATAAACAAAAGCACGCTTTATTACTATTTTAAAAGCAAAAAAGAAATTTTTGAGGAAGTCGTTAAAAGGAATTTCGATAACCTTATAAAAAAACTGGAGGAAAACATTTCAAAATGCAAAACCCCTGAAGAAAAAATCGACGTTTTTATCGACACAATCGCACAAAGATCAAGAAGAGACGTTTTACTTATTATCAGGGAAATAATCGACGGAGGGGAAAATTTTTCCGACGAGCTTATTAACCTGTTTATAAGATTCAGGGAAACGCTTTTAAATATTTTGAAAGAAGGAAAAGAAAAAAACGTTTTTAAAA
>NZ_JBMXVQ010000059.1:0-13716 GCF_053999135.1 Caminibacter sp. | reverse complement strand
AGGTTAAGTGCACTTTTTTTAACGCTTTTTCTCCGTTAAAATTTGCAATTGTTTCACTTTATTTAGTCAGTACCCTTTTCTTTTTCCCCTAAAATAAATGTTTGATTTATTTTGGGGATTGGTATAACCTTCTCATATTCATTACAAGCAATCTCTGTTCCATTTGTAAGAATGTTTTAGAGAATTGGTATTAAATTCTCATTTGTGGATTGTAATTTGAAATTTAAAATAGTTTGTGTCATAATTCCAACTCCTGATTTTTAAAAGTCACACCTCTTAGGTGAAAGTTTTTGGTATGACTTTTTCTTTTTAAATACCTAATTATAGGATATTTTTACTTTTTTTCTAATTTGGTATGGAATTATTGGGGAAAAATAAAAAGAAGGTGCATAATGCAGGCAATTCTAGAGGAAATTAGATGAAAAGATATACCATCGCCCATTCTCCCGACGCCGATGATGTTTTTATGTATTACGCTTTAAAATTCGGCTGGGTAGGAAATAAAAAATATAAATTTCAAAATATAGCGGAAGATATTGAAACACTTAATAAAAAAACGCTTAAAAACATTTATGACGTAAGCGCCATAAGCTTTGGGGCTTATCCGTTTTTGAAAGACGAATACGCCCTGCTTAAAACGGCAGTCAGTTTCGGTTACGGATACGGACCGAAACTCGTAAAATTAAAAGGAAAAAAATTAAAAAAAAATTTTAAAGTGGCCCTAAGCGGAGAATATACGACAAATGCCCTTATTTTTAAGATATATTATCCCAACGCAAGAATTGTTTACAAAAATTTTCTCGAAATAGAAGAAGCCGTATTAAAAGGGGAAGTCGACGCTGGAGTTTTAATTCATGAAAGCATACTGACATATGATGACAGATTGGAAGTGGAAAAAGAGCTTTGGGATATATGGGTTGAACTTGCCGGAGAAAGACCTCTGCCTCTTGGAGGCATGGCGATAAGACGTTCCATTCCTCTGATTGACGCCATAAACATTGAAGAAATGCTTACAAAAGCCGTATACGTGGCAAACAGACACAAAAAGTTACTATCAAAAATGCTTATTGAAAGAAATCTTGTCAGGGTAGATGACAAAATCCTCGATAAATACCTAAATCTCTACGCAAACGACAAATCAATAGAAATGGACGAAGAGCAGATAGAAGCAATAAACAAACTTTACGAAATAGGTTTTAAAGCAAAACTTCTTCCATGTGTAAAAGACATAAGGGATTATATGATTCCAAAAGAGTATAAAAACCTACGATTTAATGAAAAGTAAAAAAATGAAAAATGAAAATTTTAAAGAATGGCTAAAAACAAATGAACTTAGTTTAAAGTGTAAACCAAGAACCCAAAGGGCAAGTTACATAGAATTTTTTGAAGGAGAGTTTAAAGGTGACAAAGTCCCGGAATTTAAAAGAGGCGAAATTTATTTTGCAAAGCTGACCGACAGTGCTAAAATCAGACCTTTTTTAATATATCAAAACGATTACCTCAACAGGGCATGTTTTGAAGGCTTATATCATACAGTCGTTGTCTTGCCCCTTAGCGGACAGATTCTTGGGGGAGATTATCGTATTTTTATTCCTAAAAGAGATAATATGACCCGGGATAGTGAAATAGTAACAACGGCAATTGGTATAATTTCAACAGGAAAAATTATTTTTTCAAAAGGAATAGTTACAAAATTAACAAAAGAGGAATTAAATAGAGTTGATAAAGCGGTAAAAAAAGTATTGGGAATGGAGGAAAATGCAATCTGAAATTATAGCTCTGGCCGTAGCCACGTTAAAACTGGCCCTGCTTCTTTCTCTTCCGGCACTGCTTGTGGGAATGATAGTGGGGCTTATGATTTCAATATTTCAGGCCACAACCCAGATAAACGAAATGACGCTTAGCTTCGTCCCAAAAGTACTTGCCATTGCAGTGGTTTTAATATTTACAATGCCGTGGATGATGAACGAAATAATAGACTTTACCAAATACGTCTTCGGGCTTATACCTACGTTTTTAAGATGATTATAGATTTTTCAAAATTTTCAAGTATAAAAATAGGTCCGAAAACAGAAGTGGCGATAATAGACGAATATTGTTATAACAATGAGTTCCTAATAGGTAAAGCCACAAACACGCTAATCTCCCCCTCTCCCCCACCTATAGGAATTTTAAGCGACCGATATAAATTTATTAAAATAGATAAGGGATATTTAAAAGTCGGGGCAAAAACCCAAAACAGGGTCTTATACTCCTTTTGCAAAAAAAACAACTTACATGGATTTGAATTTTTAAATAAACTTCCCGGTACACTCGGAGGCAGTATTAAAATGAACGCCGGCGTTAAAGAGTATGAAATATCCAAAAACCTGGTCGCAATAAAAACCCTAAACGGATGGATTGAAAAAAAAGATATAAATTTTTCTTATAGAAGTTCAAATATCCAAACTCCCGTATTTGAAGCTATTTTTGAAATAAAAGAAGGTTTTGATTTTATATTGGACGAGAAATTAAAAAAACTGCGCTCAAACCAGCCAAAAGAACCGAGTCTTGGAAGCGTGTTTAAAAACCCCAAAGGCAATTACGCCGGAAGATTAATTGAAGCCGCAGGCATGAAAGGGATGGCTAAGGGCGGTGTGAAAGTAAGTGAAATTCACGCAAATTTTTTTGTAAACATAGGAAACGGTACATTTGAGGATATGCTATTTTTAATAAATGAAGCAAAAAAAAGGGTTTTTGAAAATTTCGGTATAAAATTAAGCCTCGAGATTAAAATTATTTAATATAATTCAAATATTAAAAATGAATATCTTCCTGAATATTTTTATCCCCCCACTTTTTAATACAGAGTTCCCTTAAAACGGGATGAGTCTTTTTCTTTATGTTTTTACAATTTATTCTGTATCTTATTACTCTTTCGTCTTTGTCTAAAGTAATTCTTAATACAACTCTAGGAGATGAATAAGTAGTGTCTTTTAAATCAAAAGTCCCGTCTCTATTCTTAAATTTTGGGGTATTTCTTGTAGTATAATGCCACCTTAATCCTTTAACTAATTCTCTTCCGTAAACACTTATATAATTAGGGTTGGAGTAATCACTTGTTTTTGTATCCAAATTATCAATTTGCAATACATCTCCTAATTTAAAACTCTTATTATTTTCCAAATCCATATAATTTTGAGCTAATTCAACCGCATTTGAAACACCTGTGGTTAAAGTATAGGACATACTTTCAATAACTGAATGAGCCCTTATTTTAGAAAATTCAGAAATAACAACACCAACAGCAACTAATATTTCTATTATTAAAATTGCAAAAATAATTTCTACTAAAGTAAATCCTTTTTTCATTTTTATCACTTCTTCTCCAATTTCGAATGTAAAAACGCTAATGCTAAAAGTAAAAGCCCAAGTGTCCCTGTTATAACTTCGCTTATATGGAAAAATATTTTTAAAAGCATAATAACCGCCAAAACCCCTATAGCGTAATGGGCTCCGTGTTCAAGATACTTATATTCGTCCAATACGCCATTTTCAACCATCCATATCGTAAGGCTTCTGACAAACATAGCCCCTATTCCAAGCCCTATCATAATTAAAATAATATTAGGGGTAATGGCAAAGGCACCTATTACTCCATCAAAACTAAAACTCGCATCAAGGACTTCAAGATAAATAAGCCCCATCAGACCACTTTTGACCCCTTCCGAACTCAAAGCTTCGTTCACTCCTTTTAAAAGGGCGTAGCTTAAAAGCCCTAAAAAATAGGCAATCGCTATCTTATAGTCTTTAGCGTCATAAACAACGATTATTCCTATAACAACAGCCACAATAAAAGAGATATTATTTACTTTTCCAAACTTTTCAGCCGTCTTTTCAATAGGTTTTATCCAACGAATTTCTTTTTCCTCAAATAAAAAATCGCTAAAAACCATCCACAAAAAAGCTCCCCCAAAAGCATATATAAGCTTTTCGGTGGATAAAAGCACTTCATGGTACTTCTGCGGGTCAAAAAGAGCTATATTTATAGTTTCGTAAATTCCCATATTGGCAGCCACGGCCACTATTAAAATAGGAAAAACAAACCTCATTCCAAAAACCGCTATCAAAATCCCCCATGTTAAAAATCTTTTCTGCCAGATTTTATCCATCGTTTTTAAAATTTTAGCGTTAACAACCGCATTGTCAAAAGAAAGAGAAATTTCCAGAATAGCTAAAACAGCCGTTAAATAAACAGCGCTGAGGCCTCCTATAAAAAAAGCTAAAACAAGTCCTATAACGGCTATTAAAAAAGAAAAATAAAAATATTTCACTTAAACACCTTTAAATTTTAAAAAGATTTTCAAGTTTGCTTGTATCTTTTGTTTTTTCTTTAGGTTCTTGAAGTTCTATTTTATATTTTGTAAGCATACTAGCAAGAGTAATATTAACCCCGTTTTTACCAATAGCCTTAGCTTTTTCGTTAGGGTCCACCTCAACATACGCAACACCGTTTTTTTCGTCTATTCTTACGTTTTTTACTATAGCGGGAGAAAGAGCCCTTGCAACAAATATTTCAGGTTTTTCCGAATACTCTATTACGTCTATATTCTCTCCGTTAAGTTCGTTTGAAATAGCGTTTATCCTAACCCCGTTTTTACCTATAATGGTTCCTATCGGGTCTATTCTCGGATTTAAAGAACTTACGGCAACTTTACTTCTAACTCCCGGAATTCTCGCACTTCCGTGTATTTTTATAATACCGTCCCTAACCTCCGGAACAGCCGCTTCTATAAGCTTTTCTAAAAACTTAGGAGAGGTTCTGCTAAGCTCAATAGTTATTCCTTTTTTATTATCGAAATGAACATATTTTAAAAGGGCTTTTAATACATCGCCCACTTCAAATTTTTCACCTTTTATTCTGTTTCTTCTAGGAAGAACCCCTCTTACCCCTTCAAGCTCCACCCACGTATTTTCATCAGAATCAACTTTAATTACCTCTCCGCTTACAATAGTGTTTAGTTTAGAAATTAGTTTTCTGTAAATTTCATTTTCCAAAAGTCTCGTAATTTCCCTCTCAAACTCTCTTTGAAGGGCCATAGCCCCGCTTCTTCCAAGCTTGCTTAAATCAAGCTCGGCTCTTAACCTGTCTCCTATCTGAGCGTTAGGATCAAACTCCCTAGCTTCGTCAAGATATAGGTACTTTTCAGGTTCGTTTAAAGCCCTGTCGTCATTTACGACGGTAAAATTTTGATAAATTTTAAGCTCTCCGTCTTCTAGTTCCACATCAACGTCTATATCTCCTAAAACCTTTTTGGCCGTTTTGATTATAGAACGCTTAAAAGCTTCTTTAACCTCATCAAAATCAAGCCCTTTTTCGTTTGCAACCAGCGATAATAAATCAAGTACCTTATCCACGACAATCCTTTCTTGTTTTAATTTGTCTATAATATTAACTTTGTTATAATTTTACACAATTTTTTGATAAAATAATAATAAAAAGGAAATGCATGAAATTAAAACTTATCGGCGCCGATAACTCCATTATAGAAAAAGATTATGAAGAGTTCGTAAAAGAGATAAAACCGAACAGTTTTTTCTATTTTCATAAAGACACAAGTTACAAAGACCTAAAAGATTTAATAGATAAACTGGAAGAAGAAGGGTACTCCGTTTATTTCAGGGAAGTCAAATTCGGACTGGACGAGAGTGCCTATATGTACGAACTTCACATTATTTAAAAGAATAACATGAAAAAACTCTACATTGAAACGTTCGGCTGTCAAATGAACGTTAAAGACTCGGAACATATTATAGGCGAACTCTCCGAGTCTTACACTACCACGGAAAATCCAAAAGAAGCCGATTTAATTATCCTAAATACATGCTCTGTTAGAGAAAAACCGGTTCAAAAATTATTTTCCGAACTCGGAGCTTTAAGAAAAATAAATCCTAAAGCAAAATTCGGTGTTTGCGGATGTACTGCTTCACATATGGGAGAAGAAATTATTAAAAAAGCCCCTTATGTAAGTTTTGTTTTGGGCGCTAGAAATACAAGCAGAATAAAAGAGGCGATAAAAAAAGAAAAAGCGGTTATTACCGATATAGATTATGATGAAACCACTTATGTTTTTAAAAATGTCCATAAAAACCCATATAAAGATTTTGTAAACATAATGGTCGGATGCGACAAAAAATGCACGTTTTGCATAGTGCCGAAAACAAGAGGAAAAGAGATATCCATTCCTTTAGACTTAATTTTAAAACAGATAGAAAACCTTGCCAAAGAAGGAGTAAAAGAAATTACCCTTTTAGGGCAAAATGTAAACAATTACGGAAAAAGATTTAGCGTACCTCATCCTAAAGTTGATTTTACCGACCTTTTAAGAGAAGTCAGCAAAATAGAAGGCATTGAAAGAATCAGATTCACATCCCCCCATCCTCTCCACGCCGACGATAAGTTTTTAGAAGAATTCGCCACAAATCCTAAAATATGCAAACATATCCATTTTCCTCTGCAAAGCGGAAGTACAAAAATATTAAAAGCTATGAAAAGAGGATATTCAAAAGAGTGGTTTTTAAACCGATGCGAAATATTAAGACAAATACCCGATATAGCTATCTCAACCGATATAATAGTAGGATTTCCGGGAGAAAGTGAAGAGGATTTTAATGAAACCTTACAGGTAGTTGAAAAAGTAAAATTTGAGCAGATTTTCAGTTTCGTATACTCCCCACGGCCTCTGACAGAAGCGGCGACTTTTGAAAATCAAGTCCCTAAAAAGATTGCCAAAAAAAGATTATGGCGTCTTCAGGATTTACACACAAAAATACTTGAAGAAACGGCAAAAAAACAGGTAGGAAAAGTTTATAAAGTACTGGTAGAAGAAATAGGCATGGGAAAAAGCGATAATTTTTTTACGGTAAAACTTGACAAAGACCCTAACTTACTTGGTAAAATAGTCGATGTAAAAATAACAAAAGCCAATAAACATACATTGGAAGGAGAATTGGTAAAGGATTTTAAATAAAAAAACTGATATCTTTTATATTTTTTATTTTTATCGGTATTGGGGTTTATTTTTATTTAAACCCCTCTTACAAACTCTCCCTTGAAGCAAAATATTATTATGAAATGGGAGATTTTGAAAAAGCTTATAAACTGGCTCATGAAGCTTATTTGCTCGACCCTTACAACAGAATGGCTTTTACTGTTAAAATACAAAGCGAAATAGCAAAAGAATGGGCTAGATATATTCAGGAAAGTGAAGAATATTTTGCTAGAATAGAACAGATAGCCAATAAAGAAAACATAACACCAAAAGACAAAGCAAAAATAAAAATGATGCTTGAAATTTTGATAGACGAATACAAAACATTAAAACCCTCACTTTTAATACCCGAGTGGTTAAAAATAGAAGCAAAAAAAAGATACGAAAAGGCAAAGAGGTTATATGAAGCTATTACAACAGGAAGCGACTAAGTTTTTAAAATATATAAAACAGACTCATTCTCCCCAGACATACAGAACCTATGAAAGCGTAATAAAAGAAGCTTTAAACCATATAGAAACAGAAGGCAATATTATAGACATAACCCCTTACAGAATAAAAATAGCCTCGTTAAGTAAAAAAACAATAGCCAAAAAAGTTTCAGCTCTTAGAAGTTTTTTTGATTTTTTAAAAACGGAAGGATATAAATATAAAATAGTAGGAGACGAACATATAAAAGTACCAAAAACCCTGCCTAAACCCATAAGTTTAGAACACATAAAACAGGCCCTTAAAAGTGCGGATATGGAAGAATATCTGGCTATTATGATTATTTTTTCTTTAGGTCTTAGAATAAGCGAAGCGGCAAATATAAAATTAAAAGACATTAAAAATGACTGGATTGAAATAACAGGAAAAGGAAATAAAACAAGAATTCTGCCAATACACCCTAAACTTAAAGAATTTATAAATAAATATCTCGAACTTAATCCTAAAAAAGAATACCTTTTTGAAAAAGACGGAAGAAAGCTTAATGAAAACAACTTAAGATATATTATTCAAAAAGCATTCAAAAAAATAGGCATTCATGTAACGCCTCATCAACTAAGACACTCCTTTGCCACTTATATGCTGGATAAAGGAGCCAGAATAAACGATGTAAGCGAACTTTTAGGCCATTCCTTTATATCTACTACACAGATATACACTAAACTTTCGAATTCATTAAAACTTAAAAATTACCTAAAAGCTCATCCGCTATGTGGTTAGAAAAATTTATAAAAAGAAACTTTATATCCTTCTATAAAGAAGAAAACTATAACCTGCTGTTAGAGACTGTAAAAAACAAAAATGTTATAAACTCTCAAAAAAAAGAATTTGAGAACAAAAAAGAACTTGAAAAATTTGTAATAGAAAAAATAAACGAAAATCCTCAAACCTATACATCAACTGTATTATTAACCCTGAATCAGGGAGTAATAAACAGTTGTCAAAAAAAAGATTATCTAAAAAGAGATATAGACTATAACAACATTCAGTTTATATGCATCAACAACCAATATTCGTTTTATACTTCTATTTATGATTTAAATAAAACAAAAAAAGAATATAAATTCGAACTTGACTTTATCTACTCCATATTCGCCCCTATAGACTTTTTAGCAAAGGAGAGAAAAAACAGGTTTTACGTACTGGTATTAAAAGAATATTTAGCAATTTTAGGATACGAAGATTTTATTCCCATTTTCAGCGATATAATAACTATAAACGAAAAAGAAGAAGAGGAAGAAGAGGAACATATCGAAGATATAGAAGAAATAGATATTCTAGACGATTTAACAGAAAATATCGAAGATATAGAAGATTTAGACGATATCGAAGAGTTGGAAGAAGAAAACACAACACAGAGCAGTTCCACCAATATAGAAGTTTCACTTCTAAATTTTGTTCAGACTTCTTTAAAAGAATATTATGAAAATTACAGCGAAGATTTTATAGAAAAAATTATTATTTTAGATACGGCTGAAATTTCTCCGTCCATAACCAGACTTTTAGAAGATGAAATTTTAATACCCGCGGAATATAAGAAAATAGACTTATTAGAAACTATCAATAGGATGAGCGTTGAGAGTTTATAGTTTTGTAAAACCAAAAAAGAAACCTCTTTTAAAAGAAGACACCAAATTGTGGCTTATATTTATTACAATTTCCTTCATTCTTTATATATCGTTTGGACTTTTTTTAGAAATAAAAAGCTACCTGTTTAAAAAAGAAACAAAAGAACTTTACAATCAAACATTAACCTTAAAACATAAAATAATAGAACTTAATAAACAAAAAGAGTTTATCTATACTCAAAAAGCACTTTACGAAGATATTATGATAAAAAACCAGCTTGTAAAACAACAAATTCAAAATTTACTTGATTTAATTCCCGACCCTATTACACTTGAAAAATTCTATATAGACCATAATAAGCTTATTATTTATGGAATAACACCTACTAAAGACGTATATAACCTTTTAATGCTGCCTCCTTTAGAATCGATTTTTGAACAGACAATTACCTATTTTTACGAACTTCCAAACGGATGGTATAAGTTTAAATCAGAAAACTTTATAAAGAGTGAAGATGAAAATCAAACTGAATAAGCCTAATATTAAAATACCTAAAATAACTATTTACGGTATAGACGTAATCAAAAACCTCGGATTTTTTGCTTTATATATAATAATAACCCTTTTGGCTATCACTCTTATTATCGCTCCTTCAATAAAAAAATTTAAACAGACCCAAAAAAAGTATTTTGAAGCGAAATACGAATTCAATATGGTTAACAATCAATATAATAAAACTTTAAACGAACTAAAAATGCTTAAAAAAGAAAACGCTAAAATATTAAACGCTTTTAGAAGAGATTTTAACATAAACAACTTTAAAAATTTCGCTTCCCAGTTTATGGAAATAACCTCTATAGAAAAAAACGGCACAAAACCTTTTAAAAAAGATTTTCTTACAACGATTTATTTTGTAAAATCCAAAATAAATTCCCCAAAGGATTTTTATGATTTTATAGACGCGTTAAAAAATTATAAATATATCGTTAAGGTCTATTTTCCTATAAATTTTCAAAAAGAAGGAAAAAAAATTCTCTTAACTCTAAAACTTGAACATTACCGTCTCAAAAATTCAAAAGCACTAAAAGCCGAAGAAAAAGCCCACTGAAAATTATACCCTCCAAGTTCTCCCGTAACATTTAAAACTTCTCCCAAAAAAAATACATTACCAACATTTTTGCTTCTCATAAAAAAATCCACTTCATCCGTATTTATGCCTCCCTTGCTGACTTCCGCCCTTTCAAATCCAAAAGTTCCGGCAGGAGCAAATTCGTAGGAGTTTATGTTTTTTAATCTATTTCTTTCCTGATTAGATAAAAATTTAACTTTTTTATCTTCTATCTGCTGAGCTTTTAAAAACTCTTTAACAAATCTTTTAGGAAGCGGAAGCTGGGTCGATATCTGTTTATCCGGATTTTTGAGGTAAAAAAAGACGTTTTTTCCGGCAAGAAAATCTATCTTTATTTTTCCCCTCTCCCACCATAAAGAAGTATTTAAAATAGCCGGACCTGTAATACCTTTATGTGAAAAAAGAATATTTTGAGAATATTTTTTTAATCCTACATATACATCAGCTTTAAAAGATATTCCGCTTAAATTTTTAAACCAATATTCACTCGGTTGTACTGTAAGCCCTACTAAAGCCGGTTTAAATTCTTCAAAAGAATGTCCTAGTTTCTCTCCCAACCTAAGCCCGATGTCGCTAGCACCTAGCTTTTTAAAACTAGCTCCGCCTGTGGCTATTACTATATTTTTAGCTTCAAAAACGCCTTTAGTGGTAATTATTTTATTACCTTGAATATCTTTAACCTCCGTATTAAAACTTATATGCTTTACTTTTTGCCTAAAAAAACCAAGAAGTTCTTCGGAAGAATTAAAAAAATACTGGTTTGGTTTTAATTCTTTTACTTTTAAATGATTTTCATCCAAAAACCTAAGTAAATCCTTATTATCAAACCGGTTAAATATTTTTTTTATAAAATTTTTATCTCCTCTGTAATTATCAGGGGATAAATTTTTATTAGTAATATTACATTTACCTCCGCCGCTTATTTTTATTTTTCTGCCTATTTCCGAAGTTTTCTCCAAAATAATATAATCTTTTTTCAAAAGAGTAGCCAAAAAAAGCCCGCTAGCACCTCCTCCTATAATAACTGTTTTTTTCAAAAACAATCCTTTTTAGATAGAATTATAATAAAAAGGAGAAAAATGCAAAAAAGAATTTATTACAATCATACGGATGCAGGAGGAGTGGTTTATCATTCAAACTATATAACTTTTTGCGAACAGGCAAGAAGCGAATATTTTTTTAAACACAGAATTTTTTTCGAAAACGAAGGATATGTGGTAAAAGAACTTAAGGCCAAATATATAAAACCTGCAAAACTAGGTGATATAATAACAATTCATACCTATATAAAAGAAGTAAAAAAAGCTTCACTAACGCTGCTTCAAACAATAACAAAAGAAAACATTGACATATTCGAAATGGAAATAACGGTCGTATTTATAAAAAACGGAAAAATATCCAAAATTCCTGAAAATCACTTAAAGATTATCAATGAACTCAAAAACAAAAGGTAATATGGGGGAAGACACAGCGGTAGAATTTTTACAAAATAAAAACTATACGATAGTAACCAGAAATTTTTATTGTAAAGGCGGGGAAATAGATATTATAGCTTATAAAAACGGGGTATTTCACTTTATAGAAGTAAAAAGCGGTATAAATTTCGAACCCGTTTACAACATTACTCCTCAGAAAATAAAAAGAATTATCAAATGTGCTTATTTTTATATGAAAAAAAATAAAATCAATGAAGCTTTTTGCATAGATGCGATAATAATTAAAAATGAAAAAATTGATTTTTTAGAAAATTTAACTTTATAAAAATAAAAAGGAGAAAGGATGAAAAAGGGGGTAGTGAAATTATAAGAGAGAAAGATTAACCTAACATTAATTTTACTTATTTTTTACAAAAAATTTACATTTTTCTTCCGGTTGAGGTTCTCCTAAATAAAATCCCTGAAAATAATCTATACCAATCTCTTTTGTTATTTCAAAAACCTCTTTGCTATGAACAAATTCGGCCACCGTTTTCATATCGCTTTTTTTTGCAAAATCCACAATAGTTTCAACTATAAGTTTAGAATGCTCGTCTTTATCTATATTTTTTATCAAACTTCCGTCTATTTTTAAATAATCTGCATCAAGTTTTAAGACTCTAGCAAAATTTGAATAACCACTTCCAAAATCATCTATCGCAAATTCGATTTTATATTTTTTTAGCATTCTTACAAACTCATCAAGCATTTCATAATCGCTTATATCGCTTTCAAGTATTTCAAATGTCACTCTTTTAGCAATGTCATATTCAACAAAATGTTTAAATATGTACTCTTTTATCTGTTTATTTACAACATCTTCAATAGAAAGGTTAATACTAAGACTCACATGAGGATATTTTTTTAAAATTCTCAATGAATGCGAGAGAATTTTTTGAGTTATAAAATGATACATTTTATTCTCTTTAAGAATACCTAAATAAGGATAAATACTTCTAATTTCTCCTTTTGGAAATTTTACCCTGCAAAGCACTTCATATTTAAAAACATTTAACTGCTTATCGAAAATAGGCTGAAAATAAGGAATAATCCAGTCTTTTTCTATCGCTTTTTTAATTTCATTAGACTTTTGAATGTTATCTTTTATAAAAAGATTAAGCTCTTCCTCAAACACTCCGACTTTTTCTTTTACGTCCTTTTTTATTGTTTTTACGGCTATATCGGCATTTTCAAGTAAAGGCTCCTCACATGCTATTCCGGCACTCATAGAAATTCTAAGTTCTGTATTATTCTGCATAAATATTTTGGATTCTATATACTTGATAAACTCTCTTGCTGTTTGTATCACCTTTTCTTTAGAACAGTTTTCCTGGTCGAATAAAACTCCGAAATCATCGGCGCCAAGCCTATAAACTTTTGCATTTGGCATCTGTTTTTCTATAAACTTAACAAGCTCATTGGCTATAAATTTTAATACATCGTCCCCTACTTTGGTACCGAAAAAATCGTTAATATTTTTAAATTTATCTATATTAAAAACTATAAGTCCGGGTTTTTTAATCTTTGTTAAATCATTATTGAATTTAATCCTGTTTGCAAGAAGGGTAAGCTGGTCGTATTCGGCAAGAAAAACGGCTTCTTTAATTTTCTCTTCAAGTTTATAAATAAGCACAATAAGACTGATAGTAACGCTCATTATGAAAAGTATCATAAGCAAAGAAAGAAGTTCAAAAAAACGTAAATCTATTTTTGTAGTTTTTAAAAAACTTTTTAAAGCAGCGTTAAGATAACGTTCCGTAGGATAATTAAGAATTGTTTCGAGATAAATTTTATATTTTGGGAAATATTTTAAAAATATTTTTAAATTTCTGTAAAAAGCAATATTATACTGATTTTTTTCATTTAAAAGTTTTTGTACTTCTTTCAAATTTATCTTTTTTCTCACTAGTCGTCATTTTTTAAAATATCCTTTCTAAATTAATGGATTTACAGGGTTTTGAAGTCATGACAGATACAAAAAAATCAAATACGGTTTTTATTTTTGTTGCATTATAGATAAGAT
>NZ_JBMXVQ010000058.1:0-4198 GCF_053999135.1 Caminibacter sp. | reverse complement strand
GCACGCCGCCAGCGTTCACTCTGAGCCAGGATCAAACTCTCCATTAAAAAGTTTGTCCCAAAATCAAAGAAATTACGTTGACTTTAGTTTATACCCTTATTGGGCTTTTTCATTATTTATTATCTACAATAACTATTAGCCCCTCTTAGGTGTATAATACTTATATCTAAGTTCTCAATCATCTCGCACTCTTCCAAGTGCCCTTCCCGTTTTGGGATTGAAAGTATATTAAATTTCCTTCCTTATGTCAAGGAAATTTTATGAAAATTTGGAAAAATTTGGAAATTTTTAAGAAAAGAAGGGATTACCCTTCTGTATGAGCCTTGTGAGCTTCAATAAGATATTTAATATCATCTGCCATTACAAATACATTTTTGTATCCTAAAACATCTAATAAGCCTTTTACTCTATTAGCAAAAAACGCTTTTCTACAAGCTATAACAATAGGCTGAGTTTTATCATCAGGTAAAATATCAAGATACTCGCTAAATTCCGAATACGGAGTATAATATGCTGTTGGAATTCCGGCTTCTTCTGCATTTTCACCTTCTACAAGATTTGGTAATGTTACATCTAGTAAAATTGCCCCTGCATCTTTTATGAGCTCTCTTGTTTTATGAATATCAATATTTCCTAGACCCGGTTTTTCTTTATTAAGTTCAATTGATTCAGCGAATCTTTCTACTACTTCTTGTTCAAATGGTGTTAATTTTGCCATTTTCCCCTCCTTTTTTAGCTATTATAACTCAACTTTTTTTAAATGTCAACTTCTAAAGTTTTGAGCTTCTTGTAAGAGTTCTTTTACTTCTTCATCACTTAACTGATGAAAATCTTCATACCATTGACCCACACTCATAAACATAGGAGGAGTTTCCAATATTTCCAAATGATGGGAAACGCCTTTTAACATATTTAAAACATTTTCATCAAGAGGTGCTACGGGAGCAGCGATAATAATGCTTCTTGGAAGTTCTCTTACTACACTTTGAGCAGCCAAATACATACTAGCACCCGTGGCAATACCATCATCTACAAGAATTACGTCTTTTCCCTCAAGAGGAATAGGTTCTACTTTATATAAATCTCTTTTTCTTGCCATTTCCTGAATTTTTTCAATAGCTTTTTGCTGAATATATTTTTCATCAACAGTAACTCCAAGCACTGAGAGTTTTTCTACGGCTTCTTTATTTATAAAAACCTGTCCTGATTCACTTACACTTCCTATTGCCGCCTCTTCATTTACAGGTGAAGGAATTTTTTTTACAAATAAAATATCAAGAGGTGCGTTTAATGCTTTTGCTATTTCATACCCTACCGGTACCCCGCCTCTAGGAAGCGCTACAACCACGGGATTTACTATTTTTCCTTCCTCTTGCAATTTTTTTAATCTTGCGGCTAACATTTTGCCTGCTTCAAATCTGTCTTTAAAAATCATATCAACTCCTCAATTTTTTTTATATTATATCATACTAAAATTAGTAAAAATAAACTTTGCAATTTAACAAAAATGTACTATAATTTTAAATTATAGTTGATATAAACAAATTTTAAGGAGGGGTTAATGAAAGACCTTATTTTAAAAATAACCGCAAGCAAATGGAATTACTATTTAAGTTTGGCAACTGACTTTTTAACAGCAGTAGTATTTTTAGTGCTTAGTATCTACTATTCAAAAGATATTTGGGCAAGTATAGCGTTTTTTGTTGTAGGGGCAATCTTTTTTACATTCTTGGAATACGCAGTTCATGCCTGGCTTTTTCACAAAGACCATCCGCTAAAAGTTTTTATAGAAGGACACGCTCATCACCATCAAAACCCTTTCAGCTACGATGCAATGCCGTTTTTTATGAGTGCTGTTATCGCCGCATTTTTTGCATGGCTTTTTCATTTTTTTATGCCTTTGCCTGATGCTTTAGCATTGGTTGGAGGAATGGCTCTTGGATACTTCAATTACGGAATTATGCATCATATCATGCATAGACGCGAATTTAAAAGTAAATATTGGAGATATATGCAAGAATTCCACTTTGTTCATCACAAAAAACCTCTTCTAAATCATGGTATAACAACAGATATCTGGGACAGGGTATTTGGAACATATTATCAATGGACTGATGAGGACCTTAAAGGAATAGAAAAACTCAAAAGAGTAAAGAAAAAAGAAAAATAAGTTCTTTTTTATAATCTTTTTTACCCTCTTCTATTTCATCCATAATATTTTCAAGATTTGCGGTAAATTCCTCTGATATAAACTCTTTAAATTCGCTTTCATATACGATTTTAATTACTTTAAATCCTAACTTTGTCGCAAACAGATAGCCGTTTTTTTCTACTATATATTTTCTCTCAAGTAGTTTTTCTATTGTTATAGCATAAGTAGAAGGTCTTCCTATTCCTTTTTCTTTCATCATTTCAATAACATCTGCGTATGTGTAAGGAGGATATTTTGATTTTTCAAACATAGTTTTTTGAATATTTTTTTCTCCATCTTTTATTTCATATACTTTTACAGGGTAAATTAAATTAAATCCGTTTTCTAATATTTTTGTAATGAATTCTTCTTCTTTTGTAAGTATTTTAAACTTCTCTTTTAAAACTTTTGCCTCTTTCATTTGAGAGGCTATAAATTTTCTAAATATCAAATCATACAGCCTTAAATGTTCACCGCTTATTTCCATATTTTTTGTAAGTACAAAACTTTTTAAATCCTCTTTATCCATTGAAGTCGTAGCCCTAATCGCCTCATGAGCCCCGCCTTCTTCGAAGCTTCTGAGTTTTACATATTCTTGCCCGAAATTTTCGATAATATACTCTTTTGCAATGCTCTTGCCAAGAGGAGAAATTCTGTGGGAATCAGTTCTGTGATAAGTAATAAAACCTAATTCAAAAAGCTCTTGAGCTAGTTGCATGGTCTTTTGTGGAGAAAATCTGAGTTTAACAGCCGCTTCTTTTAATAAATCAGATGTATTAAATGGTTTTTCTATTAAACTTTCTTCTTTTTGGGATATTTTTTTAATTTCTATTACTTCAGGAATACTTTCATAAAATTCACTCGCTGGTTTCTTATCTTCA
This sequence comes from Caminibacter sp., assembly GCF_053999135.1. Lineage (NCBI taxonomy): Bacteria > Pseudomonadati > Campylobacterota > Epsilonproteobacteria > Nautiliales > Nautiliaceae > Caminibacter > Caminibacter sp. Next base: position 1,126 of record NZ_JBMXVQ010000058.1, on the reverse strand, counting down.
AATTCAAAATCCACTTTAACCTCATCAAACTCCACTCTTACTACATAAACTTTTTCTTTTAACTTTTCTGTTCTTTCGCATATCCATTTAAGCACGGGAGTTTGAACCCGTCCGGCGGAGAGATGTGCGTTATTTAAAAGTTTTTGCAAATATTGAGACACTTTAAATCCTACCCACCTGTCAGCTATTCTTCTTACAAACTGAGCGGCGACTAAATTCATATCAACACTTCTTGGATTATTCATAGCCTCTTCAAAAGCATATTTTGTTATTTCATGAAACTCGACTCTTTTTATATTGAAATTATAAGGCTTATTGTTTAAACTTAAATCAAACGCTATTTTCTCGCCTTCTCTATCAGGGTCGGTAGCTATAAAAACCTCTTCTACTTCGCTTGAAGAGAGATTAAGAGCTTTAAGGATTTTATCTTTATCTTCTAATACTTTAAATATCGGAATATACTTATTAACAACTCCCCAAACTCCCTCATTTTCAACTAAATCAAAATCATGCCCGATACTTGCCGTAATTACCAACACCCTATCTTCAAGTAAAATTTCATATACGCTAACCCCGTCAATTATTCTTCTACTTGGACGCCCGAAAAACGAACTAATCGTTTTAGCTTTTGTAGGAGACTCTACAACTACAAAAGTAGTTTTAAGGTTTATTTTTTCATTACTTTTTCTACTTTCATCCACTTCTTTTAAAAGTATTTCTAAATTCACCTCATTCACTCTTTTAAATTCGGCTTCGCTAAACCATCTGAGTTTTTTTCTTAAAGAATAAAAAGCTTTTTGATTATCAACAAGCGTTAAAGCTATACCTTTTGTTAAATGACCTTTATAAAACCTGCTAGCCCTTCCACTTGCCTGAATATATCCCGTAATGTCGGCTGTAATTATTTTTTCCCCGTCAAAACTAATTTCAGGGGAATTTTTTATCTCATTTTCATATCTTTTAATAAGTTCTTTTAGTTTTTGGGAAATTTCTTTTAATTTTTCCTCAACTTTTGGATGAAGCTGGGTAAAAAACACATATTTTTTCATAAAGTTAATATAATTTTGGATTTCTATCGCTTCTTTGGTGTCTAAAATTTTATTTTTCATTAAATAAGGAAAAACCG
>NZ_JBMXVQ010000057.1:0-2911 GCF_053999135.1 Caminibacter sp. | reverse complement strand
GGCTGTCTCCACTGATGGGCAATGTTTTGAAGCATCTCCCCCATTGCCGCAAGCTTGCTTTGCTGAAACATTATCTTATCTTTGCGTCTGTTTTCCTCAACGGCTTTTTTAATTCTTTTTTCAAGATTTTTATTAATCTCTTCGAGTTCTTTTGTTTTTTCTCTGACTTTCTCCTCAAGGTCAATATGAACTTTCTTAAAATTTTCCACTATTAAAATAACAAGAGTAATACTAAAAATAAAAACAATTACAATACTCATTACGGAAGCTTTTATTACCAAAGAAAATCTTTTATCAGTTTTTTGCTTCTGTTCAATTGCCTTTTTAATATTAAAATTAATCAATTCCGAAAAATAAATATTAATTGTATTTATGTTATTTTTCAGTTCGTCAAAATTCACCTCCGAAGTTTTTAAAAATTTTTCAATTTGCAGATTTATTCTGTTTTTTAGTTTTAAAACGTTTTCCATTACAAGCGATTCAAAATTATTTTTCGAAAATTGTTTCATAAAGCAGCACTCCCACTCTCTATCTATAAGTTCTTTTGCCAAAGTAATTACTTCTTTTGCCTGTTTTAAATTAATTTCCCCTCTTTTATATTGATTTATCGTTTCAAAAATATTTATTTTATATAAGTCTTTTATATTTTCGAGTTTTACGACAGGTACAGTTCTTTTCTGAAAAAGAGTGTCAATATCGTTTTTAAACGTAAATATGGAATACTGGGACGAAACAATAATTGTAATCATGGAAAAAAATATAACAAATATCAAAAGTTTCGTTTTTGTAAAAAATCCGAGCCTGTCTAAAAACCTGGTATTCATTTTAACTCTTTAAAAGTATTGTTTTCATATTTAAAAAGATACGTTTTATTTAAAAGCTGATTGTTTTTATATTCTATTTTAACGCCTTTTAAAAAATTTGAAGGTGTACTTTTTATTATACCTACCAAATGTGAGGGCGTATAAGGAAACGTGAGCTTATCAAATGCCCTTAAAAGAATCTTATTCGCAAGATATGCTTCAAACGCAAAAAATGTAGGCTTTTTTTCAGGACAGTATTTTTTAAAATATTTTTCAAATAAAACGGCTTCTTTTATCGACTTATCTTTATAATACGGCACTACTTCCGAAAAAATTATATTATCCCTGTTTTTAAGAAGTTTTACCAAACTGTCCGGATTAACGAATGAAACGGTACAAAACACTACTTTTGGGTCTATTTTTTTATATTTCTTTATAAACATCGCGCTGACTTTTGAAGTACTTCCCATAATTATAGCCTGAGGTCTGTTTTTTGCTATTTCATTAAAAGCGGGAGTTATAAAAAAGGTATTTCTTTTATACGCTCCGGCCGTTAAAAGATTCAAATTTCTCTTTTTTAAAATCTCATACGTATCATAGTATATTTCATTTCCGTATTCGTCATTTTGATAAAAAACGGCAATCTTAGTTAAATTATGCTCTAATAAATAATTTATAATTTTTTTTACCTCGTCTTTATATGACGCTCTGAAATTAACTACATATTTATTTTTTCTTAAAAACTCCGCTCCGCTGAAAGGAGCGTAAAGATAAATTGAATTATCATTCAGAAAAGGTAAAATTTCTTTTACCGTTGGGGTTCCGACTATTCCGTAAAGCAGAAAAAGATTGTTTTCATAAAGTTTTTTTATATTTTCCTGCGTGAGTTTAGGCTCATATTTATCATCTAAAAATTGATATCTGATTTTTTTATCAAGTTTTTTCCCATATATTTTTAAACTAAGCTCTGTTCCCGATTTTACGGAATTTCCCATATCCGACATAATACCTTTAAGCGGCAGTGAAGAACCTATTAAATATTCCTGTTTAGAAGAGTTAAATAAGTAAAATATTATAACTATAACAAATAATAAAAAAATTAAACTCTTTTTCATATTTTGCCTTTTGTATAAATAAAAACAAAAAAATGTGCCAATAAAGTGCCTTATATAATTGTTTTGTTTTACTGTTTAAGCAAACATTAAGTTTATTAGTGTTATAATGTTTTCATCAAAAAAAAAGGTTCGAAATGTATGAATTTGTATATTTTTCAAACGAACTCGATTTTCCACTCCCGGAAAACATAATTCACACAAACGACACTTCTACAAAAGCAATTATATCCAACTCCAAAAAAATAGAATGTGAAATTTACGCCCCCGAGATTGATTTTTATATAAAAAATTCAAAAGAGAGTATTTTAAATAAAATCAATGCTCTTGAAAAATTATATGAAATCAGAGCCGTTAAATTCGACAATGCCAAATACAACGAATATCAAAAAAAAATCGGAAACAGACTGCTAATAATAGGCACTAAAGAAGAAGCCGAACAGATAAATCCCGAAAATTTTGAGGTTTACTATGCACTTCCTGAATGGATAAAAGAGATTAAAGGCACTATAGGAAACCTTGAATTTACAATTGACAAAAACGGAGAAATCATTCCTTTGGTTGTGGACCAGGCCCTCTGGTTTAACGCCCCTGAAATTGCATACAGACAAAGGGGTATAATAGACCCTTTAGATATCGGCATAGAAAAAGCTCAAGAAATATTAAACAAAAGAACAGGAATATATAAATACAGAAACTTTATCATCTATGATATCAACATATGCCAATACAACGGCAGGGTATTGGCAGAAACATGCGGAAACTGCGTAGATGTATGCCCTACTAATGCAATAATGAAAATAAACGAAGAAAAAAAACTGCTCTTTTCCCATATCGACTGCGACGGATGCGGAGGGTGTGTGAGTGTATGTCCAAGCGGAGCGCTTGATTTCAGTGCAATTCCAAGAGAAACATTCACAGAAATCGCAAAATTTTATAAAGGGCATATTCCATTTATAGTTCCTGAAGATTTAATAGAAAACTTGAATATCGAAC
>NZ_JBMXVQ010000056.1:0-3210 GCF_053999135.1 Caminibacter sp. | reverse complement strand
GAAGTTGAAGGTATGGATTTTAAACTGTTAGGGCATACCGACCCCGGGGAGTTTTTAGCCGCAATTGATATTTTTGTATTGCCTTCTTTAAACGAAGGGGTCCCTCAGAGCCTTATACAGGCTTTGATGATGAATAAACCTGCTATAGTCAGTGATGTCGGAAGTGTAAAAGATTTATATAACGGAAATAATTTTATTTTAATACCTCCTGCCGATGAAAAAACACTCGCGAATGAAATAGAAAAAATGCTGTTAAACGATATTAAAGTCCAAACAAGGGATTTTATTGTAGAAAATTTTTCAAAGAGTAAAATGATAGAAAAAGTTTTAAAAATTTATAAAAAGGTGTTAAATTGAGTGTAATGGTATTAATGTATCATCATGTTTTACCTAAGTCGGGTTTTATTACAAGCAGTGTGGAAGAGTTTGAAAGACAGATGAGGTTTTTATATGAAAACGGTTATAAAACCTTAACAAGCGAAGAGTTTTTAAAATATAAAAAAGGCGAATTAAACGTCCCTAAAAAAAGCGTTTTTATAACGTTTGATGATGGTTGGAGGGATAATTATGTTTATGCATATCCCGTTTTGAAAAAATACGGATTAAAGGCAACCGTTTTTATTGTAACGGAATGGGTGGAAAAAGCCAGCGAAAAACAAGAAGAGTTTAAAGTTTACGCACATAAAGATGCTAAAAAGGTGGTGCCCGTTAATCCCGGCAGGGTTATTCTCAACTGGTCCGAAATAGATGAAATGAAAGACGTTTTTGATTTTCATTCTCATACCCATTCACACAGGGATTTTTATTTTAAAAAAGAATACGCATGGGATGAGGAATTTTTGCTTTCAAAAGAGATTATCAAAAAACGCCTCGGGTTTGACGATAAGCATTTATGCTGGCCAAAAGGCAGATATAATGAAGAGCTGATAAAAAAAGCCAAAAAATATTTTGAGATTTTATATACTACCAAAAGGGGAATCAATAAAGCCGATAAATATTTGGAGGAAATAAAAAGAATTGCCGTAAAAAAAGATGAAAAATGGATAAGAAAACAGCTTTTTATATTCAATAATGATTTTTTAGGTAAAATTTATTCAATAATTAAAAGTAAATAAGGAAAGTTTTATGAATATATTGCATACGGAAACATTAAAAGGGTGGGGAGGAGAACAGAATAAAGTAATTAATGAAATGGTGCTTTTAAGGGAACTTGGACACAATGTTTATTTAATATGCAATCCTAATTCTAAAATTGCAAAAAAAGCAAAAGATTTGGGATTTGAAGTAACAGAACTTAGTATGAATAAAAAAAATTTTTTTAAAACCGTTCCTTTCTTTTTAAAATTTATAAAAGAAAAAAATATTGATATTGTTTTTACCCATGGACATACCGATACCGTTATTGGGGCTTTGGCAAGTAAATTTTCTTCTAAAAAACCGAAATTTATAAGAGAAAGGCATAATCTTTTCCCCGTCAACAGTTTTCTCTCAAGACAGCTTCATAAAAGGCTGGCCGATAAGGTTTGCGTTTTATCGGAAGCTATAAGGGATTATTTTTTAAGTATAGGCGTAAGAGAAGAAAAGCTTTTTATCCTTCCAAGCGTAATAGATATTGAAAAATTTGACAAAACCAAAAGCACTTTCAGGGATGAATTTAACATACCTTCTGATGCTACGGTTGTGGGGATGTTTACGTCTTTATACAGAAAGAAGGGGGTATATGATTTTATAGAAGTGGTAAAAAATATTATTCATAAATATGAAAACGTATATTTTATATTTGGAGGCGAGTATAGAAGGAGTGTCGGGGAAGTTATTCAGGAAACCTTTAAAAATGAAAAAAGGGTGATTTTGACAGGATACAGGGAAGATGCGGCAAATGTTATGAGAGGATTTGACATTTTTGTGTTTCCTTCATATTCGGAGGGGCTAGGGACGGTTTTGCTTGAGGCCATGGCTTCTAAACTGCCTTCGGTTGTTTATAATCAAAAGCCCATGTCCGATTTAATCAAGGACGGGGAAAGAGGTCTTTGTGCCGCTTATAAAGACGTAAAAGATTTGCAGACAAAGATTGAAAAACTTATAAATGAACCTGATTTTGCCGAAAAACTTGGTAAAAACGCTTATAAATACGTATCAGACAATTATACTATGCCTGTGTTAAAAAACAGGTTAAAAGAACTTTTGGAGCAGTTATGAGTCTGGTTGTTTTAATGTTTCATCATGTAACTCCTCAAAAAGACGTTTTAAGCGTTACGCCTGAAATTTTGGAAAAACTCATAGTGAGATTTAAGCAAAAAGGGTTTCATTTTATTTCTTACAGGGAATTTTACGATTATCTGAATAAAAAAAACACTCTTCCTAAAAAATCCCTTATGCTGACGTTTGATGACGGCTATTATGATAATTATCAATACGGATACGAAGTGTTAAAAAAACACAATATCCCCGCTGTCATATTTTTAATAACTTCACTGATACCCGGAGAAAAAAAACGGAACCTGCCTTTTAAATCTCATCATGAACTGAATAAACATCCGGATAAAAATTATTTTTTGTCATTAGAAGAAATTAAAGAGATGCATTCAAGCGGATTGATTGAATTTGATTCTCACACCCATACTCATCAAAACTGTGTAAATCTTTCAAAAGAAGAGCTTGAATTTCAAATGTGTGAATCTAAAAATTTTATTAAATCCTTAATAAACAGGGATTTTTACGGATTTTGCTGGCCGAGGGGAAGGTTTGATGATAACGCGTTGGAGGCTGTAAAGAGATGCGGATACGATTTTGCTTTTTCTACAATTGAAGGTCCGTTTTCGTTTAAGCACGATAAATTTATAATAAGAAGAATTGATGCATCCAGTTTCAGGGGGGATGAAAAGGTTTATTTTAAAAGATTAAATAAAAAGGTAAATATTTACTCTTCGTTTTACGGCAATATTTATTCGGATTTGAGATTGAAATTCCAAAAATTAAAAAAAAGATTTAAAGCTTTAAAGCGCTGATTAATTTTTCATAAGTTTCGGGATGTTTTTTAGTCATTCGTTTAAGCGCTTTTTTTAACATATCAATATATTTTTTTCTGTTTTTAATTATTTTAATATCCGTATCTATCCAAAATATTTCATCCGTTTTTGGACGGTATAAAATATTGTGAAATCTTAAATCTTTAAAATAAATATTATTATCAACCATTTTTTGTAAATC
>NZ_JBMXVQ010000055.1:0-2363 GCF_053999135.1 Caminibacter sp. | reverse complement strand
AGGATTAAAGCTTTTAGCTGTGTTTTTGCTACGCCCCGCCCGCCGCAGCTGCCTACCGCCTGCCCTTTCGGGCAGTTGGATTTCCTGGTTACCAGGAGCGGCAGCTGCTCCCCTCGGCCTCTCCTTTTACGTCTTTTAAACATAAAAAGAACCGTTAGGGGCAAGGCACGGGGCAAATTACTTAGAAATGCGATTTTCTTTTTTTAGGTGTGTAACCGCACAAAAACACCAAATGCAAAATGCTGGAGAGTTTGGCCGTGTTGGCCGCCTTGGCGGGATAAGATAACTTCCTCGCAGGTTACCGATAGGCCGCAGCTTGCAGCTGCTGGTGTGGCCTCACTTGGCCGCCCCTTGCGTAACCTTGCTACCCGTTTAGCGTTGGAAGTTTCGGAGCGTAGCAAATAGAATATATACATTTTTTATCGGGGCTACTTCCAGGACAACGATTTTCGGCTGTTTATAATTTATATATCTTTCTAATGCTTTGCCTACTCTTTCGTCATTCCGGTTTTGCCCTTCTTTATTTTTACTCCGTTTTAATTTTGTTAGTTAGATTTCGTTATATACACAAAAAATAAAAATAAAACATAATGCAAATATTGCAATAACTTTTTTTAACGTTTTATTTACAAAAAATTTAACGTTTTTTACAATCCGTTAAATTTATTGTTAAAAAGCCCGAATTATCGGGCTTTTACTGCCTTACGGCAGTATTACCCCCACCCTCGCCTGCCCCGATTTTACGGGGCGTCTCGGTTGGGGGAGGTCTTCGCCCTATCTCTATTTCAACTCCTTACGTCGTTAAAATAGAGATAGGGCTACGCCCTACAATAAGCACCCCCTCGCTCGCCTTAAAAAAGGCGGCTCGGTTGTGCTGCGCTGCAAGGCTTCGCCTTGCTTTTACGGCTTACGCCGTGCAACCTTACAGGTTGCATTCTGTTATCGGAGTATCGACGCCGCAGTCAAGCTGCGGTGGGCGGCACGGAGAAGTTAAGCTACATTTTTTTGCTTTGTCGTTTCGTTCTGCAAGCTCCGTGCCGCTCTAAGTTATTCCTTCTTCCCTCGCTTGTTTGAGGTATTTTTGAGCGGATGTATATCCTACGTCAGCAACTTTTATAATATTTTTAATAGTTATTTTTTCTTTTTGTTCTTTTAATTTTTCGATAGCTTTATAAACTTTTGCTTTTGTTTTCTCTGCTTTTTTCTTTGCGTTTTTAAGTGCTATTTCTTGTCTTGTCATTTTTAACTCCTGATCGTCTTTTGTTTTTCTGACATAGTTCCAGTTACTAACTCCTTTCGAATTGTAATTTTCCATAATCCAATTGTAAATTGATTTTGCTTTTGCTCTAATTGTGCTTTGCTCTTTTGTTTTACCTAAAATTTCGTTTCCAAGTTCTCCAATCTGTTCTAAATATTCTCTTGTTAAGGCTTCTTTACAGTTTGTCTTTACAAAATCATATGCAATAAACCTCATATAGTCAAATAATGCATCGTCAGTTATTTTTCTTTCTCCAAGAGTTCTTGCAATTTTTAGATTTTCGATTTGCTTTTCTTTTTTGGATACCTGATAATTTAAACTATCTAAAATAGTGCTAAAATCTTTTAGAGAGTAAATAATATCCATTTGAAAATGGCAATTTGTGTTGTCGTCAATGATAGGCGGGTGCTTAATTCTTTTAATGTAGCCTATATGAGAGAGCTTAAGAAAAGTTTTTTCAAATCGTTTAATTATGTCTTGCAAAAAGCGTCTGTTCTTTTTAGTGCCAAAAAATCCCTCAATAAAGTATCCAATGAAAACTCCGCTTTTACTTGGATAAATAATAATATTAGGGATAGGTAATTGCAGTTCTATAAATTCATCGCCTCTGCCGTTAGCCAAATAAAAAAAGATAAAACAAAATTCTTTATTTTTTAGGGCGTTATGGTATAATTTCAATACGGAGCTATTCATTTAGCTTTCATCTTTCTGTTGATAAACAACATATGGAAGGTTAAAATTTTAGCTTTCATCTTTCGACCTTTCTATCAAACAATATATGAAAAGTTGTTAGGTTACCGAGTGCCAGTCGGTAACCTTTTTTGTTATTTTACTGAAACATATATTCTTCTGTCAAGAAAATTATATGTTTCAATTTACTATAAGGGGTATATACTGTTCTTGAATGTTAAAGCGCCGTTAGGCGCATTCCGATAGTAGTGGAGCTTTGCTCCGCTTTTATTTTTTAATAAACAAAATACTCACTTAATTCTTTTACTTTAAATTCCTTTAGAGAATTTTGAGGATCTTTTTCAAACTTTTGTAACCACTCTTTCAAATTATGCTCCTCAAAAAACCTCTTAGCTGTCCTGTAATTAATTTTTGC
>NZ_JBMXVQ010000054.1:0-5206 GCF_053999135.1 Caminibacter sp. | reverse complement strand
TGTTTTTAAATATTCGTCAATTAAATAAAAAATTGTTATAATTCTTTGCTCCATAAAAACCTCCCAAAGCTTTTTATGGAGCTCTAACAATTTTTATTCCATTTTAACTAGCAATTTGGGTTAATTTATTAAAAAGAAAATATAATTTATCTTTTTTCACAAAGTTTTTTTTAAATGAAATACATAACAATATAATATCTCAAAACATTGACGATTTAAAAGTACTTGAAAACTTTTATTTTAAAGAGATTAAAAAAGAATATGATTTTGTAAATGATGAAAAATTCATTAATGATTTAATAAAAGCCCAAATAGAAAATTTACATTTTGCTTTCTTCATACAAATACTTCTTTTAGCCACTTTCAATTTTTTTAATATAAAAAACTTTTATACTACAAAAGAATTATTGGAAATAAAAAAGATAATCTCTAATATTCATAATTTTTTAAATTGTATTACAGATTTAAATAAAAAAGAATATTCACTTTCTTATGTAATAGAAGATGAATTTCATAATGATATTTCTATTTTAAAAAACCTATTCCCAACTATCAAACAAACTATAGAAGAGCTTATGACAAAAGGCAAACCCGTAAATAAAGAAACGATAAAAGAGTTCAAAATAGAGCTTGAAACGGGAGCGATACTTTCAACCAACAATGAGCCAACCGACCCAAAAGACAAACAGATATGTGAATTACTCCAATACGCCCCGCCAGCGTTTAAAGATAAGATAATTGAGAAGTTATTGCAATATAAAAAAGATATTGAGGAGCTGTAATGAGTAAAATAACCATCGATAATGTTGAAAAAGCCTTACCGTATCTTGATAAAATTAATTCTTTCGCTACAAAACTTGAATGGGTAGAACCAGTATATATTACTGCAGTAAAAGCTCATAAAGTGTTTAATAACGATAATACTTTAACTAAAAATACTTATATAGATAGTATGCTTTTAAACAGTTACAATCAGTCTAAAACTTATTCTCCGATAGAACATATTCACTCAAGAGGTGAAAATATTGAAACTACTGCTAAACATATCGCTGAAGTAATGTTAAAAAATTATATTCATTTACCGGATATAGATAAAAAAGACTTAAAAGACTATATGATTTATCTATTTACGGAAATGATGAATAATGTTATAGACCACTCTCAGTCTTCAATAGGCGGCTATACAATGGCTCAGTATTATCCTACACATAAAAGTATTCAATTTTCAATAGCTGATAAAGGAATTGGCTTTTTAGAGAATGTAAAAGATGAGGTTGAAGCTATTGAAAAAGCATTGGAAAAGGGATTTACAGCAAATAAAACAAATCAGTTATATGGTAGTGCATATAGAAATGCAGGTTATGGTCTTTATATAATGAGCGAAATAATTAAGCAGGTAGGTGGTAAATTTATCATAATTTCCAATAACGGCTTATATAGATACAATGCTTTAAATGATAAATATGAGAAAAAAATTTTAGATTACTCTTTTAATGGTGTTTTAGTAGCATTTGAATTTAAAGAAGAAAAAATCAACTTTTCAATGCAAGAGATGATAAACTTTTTACTTGCAGAAGATGAAGAGGATTTTTATTAAGCAACTTCTGCGTGTCTCTTTTTAGAATAAGAAATAACCAAGTTTATTGTTTTCTTAATAGCAGTAGAAACATTCTCTATAAGTAATTTGCCTTTTATATAATCAGTTCCAAAAGCCCTTACAAAAATTCCAAAAATTTCATCCAAAAAAGACTGAGTAGCCAATTCAATATCTGAAAAGTCTAAAATGACTTTTTCTCCTCTGTCTAATAAAGGCTTAATAATATTTCTTACTTTTTCCCCATTATGTCTACTGCCTAATTCTCTACTTCCTAAAAAATCTTTTAATACTACTCTCCTCATCTTCTCTCCTTTGTCTTTTGAAATTATACCATAAAGTATTATATAGTTTTATCTGATTGTAAATAATATCGTTTTTGCTAAAAATAACTTAAATAAGAGCAGGTGTAAATAATTTTTTCGCATATTACTCCTCAAAATATACTTCTATTTCGCTCTAAAACAGCCCTACAATCAAAAAATCACCTCAGCAGGTATGGGAATAATAACCTAAAAGAAAAAATAGGCTTATTTCGGCTCTATTATCTCCAGCATTTCCTGATTTACCTGCTGTGTGGAAGAGTGATAATTGATACTTACATACCTGTTAATTATCGTTGCGTTGATTTTCATTCGACTTTGCATCTGCTATCCAATAGTAATTATTTTCAAAGTCGATATTTTCCCATCTAAAAGCAAGTATTTCGCTTTTTCTTCTGCTTAAGTATTTTAAGTTTAATTAATTTATTGATAAAATTTTAAAAAAAAGGCAAATAATGAAAAAAAGAGAATTTACTGCTGCTTCAAGATTGAGATGTAGTACAAAAATCTTATTAAAAGAAAAAAGAGTTTTAAAAAGATTAAGAAATAAAAAAGCAAGACAATCTAAAAATCCTAAAACAATTTACAAAACAACAAGCGCTTGGAATTTAATTTAACTTATTAAAAATCACAGTATCTAAGAAGTTTTAAGTTAAGTGGCGGAGAGGGTGGAATTCGAACCCACGGTACCTTACGGTACAACGGCTTTCAAGGCCGCCGCCTTCGACCACTCGGCCACCTCTCCTCTGTGGATTGAAATTATAATAAAATTTAAAATATTTTGCAAATAAAATTGATAAAATTTTAAAGGTTTTTAAAAAGAAGATAAAAAAAAATATTACAAACCCTAAAAAAGTTCCGATAAATGTAGAATACATAGTAGTTTTCCCCTAAAATTTCAAGAAAAACAAACACAAGAATTTTTCGAATAAAACCCTTATTAAATAAGATTTACAAGATAGAAATATTTTTAAAAGAAGGTGCGGAATTAATAGTAACGGGAGCAGAGCTTTTTGGGGTAATAGCCGGGCTTTTTACCCTTTAGTGAACCCCGCATGCATTTTCTGGTTTAATTTCTTCTATCTCGCCTTTTAAAAATCTTTCAATACTTTCTCCTACCGTAGGAGATACATTATCAAAATATACTTTTATACCCGCTTCTTTAAATCCCATAAGAGGTCTTGCACCAATTCCGGATACTATCAACGCATCTGCTCCGAGATTTTGAATATTGCTTACCGCATTACCGCAGGCACCTCCCGCATGTCCCGGATTTTGGACAAAATTTACGTCTTTTATTTCTCCGTTTTCAATATCTACTATTACATAAAAAGGAGCTTTTCCAAAATGTGCCCCTCTTTTAGCCAAAAGCCCATCGGGAGTGGAAGTAGGAATTACTATTCTCATTTTAACTGCTCCTTTATTTTTTCAAGTACTTCAGGGGCTGTGTCACCGTCTTTTTTACTAACTTTTATTATGTTTATTCCGGCAAGTTTTAAAGCGTCTTCCATATTAGGACCAAGTGCTCTTACGACAATATAATCGCATTCATCAACCTTGCTTGCTTTTACATGTTTGTGATGATGTTCGACTTCATCGGAAGTATGTTCTTCCTGATGATGTCCGTGTTCGTGTTCATGTTCATGAGCGTGTGTATTTTCACGCAGCTCCAATAATTTACATCCGTTTTCATCACATTCAAAAATAGCAAAAAATGGAGCTCTTCCCGTTCTTGTTACGATTTCTAAGGTTTCGTCTTTTACAGGTACTGCTACTTTACTCATTATCTTCCTTTATTTCTCCCCATCCGAGGAATTCATTAGTACGCGGTAAATATAGCACATCTTTTGGACGTATGTCAATATGTAAATGTTTTAAAAGATAATCTCTAACTTCTTTAACTCTCCAGAAAAACAGCAAATCCCCCTTATAAGGAGTATTGGTCCAATGTCCTACACGTACCGGAATCTCCCATTCATTTGCGATACTGTTTTGAATTTCCACTATTAAACCTTCAAATTCCGTATCTTTTAACGCTTTATGTTCATATTCCGCTAAAGCTCTTGCATATGCTTTACAGGCATTTTTTATTTTTTCCATATTGTCGGATTTGATTTTTACATCTTCCAATACGCCTTTAAACACATCCATTCTAAAACTTTTAGTAAACTCTTTTTTCTCTAAATCAAAAACTTTTACAACTTCATTTGATATTTTATCTTCATCCAAATAGATTTTTTCAGGTATCTCAATTCCCTCAAGCACCGGATATTTCTCAAATACTCTTTTTTTCACCTCTTTAGAGATTTCTTTTAGTTTAGGCTTGCTCGTTAAATATTTTTTTACTAAATTCTCTAACGCTTTATCTTTTTTTATGTAATAAAACACAACCGCACTCTCAAGTGCTTCAAGAATAGCGTTTCTTGGCAGAAATTTGCCGTTATCGTCTTCTAAAAACCCTGTCTTCTCAAAAGAAGTAGGAGTCCAAAATATAAGCATCCCTTCTCCTTATTTAAATTCAGCCAATGCTTTATCTATTTTTTGAGAAATCTGTTCTTCAAATAAAGCAATTGTAGGCACCATCCACTCTAGCCAATATCTAGCTTCTCCGCTTTTATTTTCCCCAAAATACGCCAACGCTATTCTTCCAAATCCCATCTCTTTTTCGATTTTTTTAGCATCTCTTAAAAATCTTCTCGGAACCGGCGGTAATTCTTCATATGGAAGAGGTTTTCCTTCATCTCCGTGTTTTTTTACAAGATTAGCGGCACTTCCTAAGTTTCTTAATGCTTCGATAATATGAATAAATTTATGTTTTTTTAGAAATGCTAACAATAACTCACCTGCTGGAACATATAAAATAGGAGTATCTACATCGTCTTCTCTTAGATACACATATAAATATGCTCTTCCTTCTATCATTTCGATTTTAGCAAACATCTTTTTATTTTTTGGCAGTTCTTTTAATACTTCTATTACTTCATGTTCTACTTCGTTTTCAGTATATTTATCCCCAGCCTTTTTATTAGCAGCGGCAAAATAAGTCTCTTCACCGTCTTTTTTACCAAAAACCAAATCAAATCCCCATTTTTTAAGTGATTTTATTTTGAATTCTCTCTCTTTTTCAGGTTGTCCGAGTGTTTCAAATACCAGAGTATTTAAAAGCTGTTCACGCCTTAGTTCAGTTATCATAATTTTCTCCTTTTAGTTTTTTATAATTATAGAATTTTAGTATTTCTTTGTCAAGTTTTATGAGTAATTTATATAAATTAAAACAAAAGTGTCAGAG
>NZ_JBMXVQ010000053.1:0-11305 GCF_053999135.1 Caminibacter sp. | reverse complement strand
GTTTAGGGGAAAAGAAGCGGTTATTAATGATAAGGAAATTTTTGAGAAGTTTATTAAAAATAATCTTTGTTGTAAGTTTGAAGAGTTTGGGGAAATTAATAGTAAAAAAGCACTGGCAAAAATTTATAAAGACACAAAAGCAAAAAACTTCACACAAGTGATATTACGATAATACACAGAAAAAAAGATACACTTCCTCAAATTTTTTATGACGATTTTGAGCCTAAAATTAGCGGAAGAGTAGTTGTTGTGGAAAATTATGAGAGTTTTTTAAGAGTGGATTTTAAATTCCAGAAACTATATCTTAAACAAAGGTATATTGAAGATAAAGTAAGCAAAATAAATAATGTATATAAATTAATAAAAAAACACGCAGCGGTTGTAGAGCAGGAGGTATTTGATAAATGCTGATAAAAGACTTTATAAAAGAACCAAACGGAAGTTATATTTTAGAAAAAATTTTAAACAAAGACAAAACATGGATATATTTAAACGATAATCTTGAAGTACCAAAAGAGGCTTTAAAGATTTTGCAAAAAGTGAAATCGGGTTATCCTATTGAATATATGTTTGAGGAAGTCTGGTTTTACGGGGATAGGTTTTATATAAAAGAGGGGGTGCTTATTCCAAGGGATGATACGGAGGCGGTTGTGGAAAGAGTGATACAATTAATCAATGGAAAATGGAAAATGGAAAATGAATGCATGGTTGTTGATTGCTGTACAGGAAGCGGGGTTATTGGAATAGAGATAGCTAAACATACCGGTGCAAAGGTAATAGGGACTGATTTAAGTGAAAAGGCGATAGAGATTGCGAGAAAAAATATTATGTTAAGTGGAATGGAAGATAGAATTAACGTTGTAAAAGGGGATTTGTTAAAAATTTCAGAAGAAAATTCACAAAAAGAGAAAATTGAGATTGAAAAATTAGGCTTTGAAATTGAAAACGGGTTTATAAAAGCAGATATTTTAGTTTCAAACCCTCCTTATGTGGAAAACAGCTGGAAAAAACCGAATGATTATGAGCCGGATTTGGCGTTTTACGGGGGTGATGACGGGCTGGATATTGTAAAAAAACTTATAATTCAGGCAATAAGTCTCAAATATAAAGCCGCTGTAATAGAAATAGGGTATAACCAAAAAGAAAAATTAAGCGCCTTTTTAAAGGGTAAAGTTAAAAGTTTTGAATTTTTTGAAGATTTAGCGGGGAATGTAAGAGGGGTTGAAATAATAATATAATAAAAGATATTTTAAATTTTGATTGTGTAGATAAAAGGAATTGAAAGAAAAGTAAGAACGGCTGCAATTTCAAAGGTATTAAAAAGTCCTAAATGTTGACCTAAGATTCCTGCAAAAAGAACGATTAAAGAGCTGATTCCAAAATTAATAAACATATAAAGACTGTTTATAAAGTTTGGCGTATCGGTTTTAAGATCGTGAGTAAACGCCAGAAGTACTGGGGATTGGGAAAAAAGAAAAAATCCCAAAAACGGGAGTATGAAAATTGAGTTCGTAATCAAAAAGAGTATTAAAAAAAGACTCGCCCCTATTGTTTGAAAAAGCAGAGCTTTTTTTCTGCCTATTTTATCTGATATTCTTCCACCGTAAAACGCCCCTAAAATTCCACCCGCTTGCATAATACCAAAAGCCACCGCTGCAAATTCAGGACTTTTTCCGTTTTGAGTCAAATATACCGGTAAAAAAAGGCTAAGGGAAAATTTTGAAGTGTAGTTTAGCATCATAAAAGAGCCGAGTTTCATAAAAAACGGGCTGACTTTTCTTAGAGTTTTTTTAATTTCTGCAGTTTCGAATTTTTTTGCTTTGTATTTTGGTGTATAGTCTTTTAGTTTGATATAAAGAAAAATAGAAGCGATTATTCCAAGTATTGAGAGTCTAAGTATTCCTTCAAGCCCCCACATAGAAATAACCGATGCGGCAAGCAGAGGTCCGATTGTTCTTGCACTCTCTCCTGCAGCCATAAAATAGCTCATTCCTTTTCCGCTTTCATTACCTGAGAATTCTTTTATCATAGAAGGGCTTGGGATATGAAAAAAGGTGGCGCTTATTCCGGCAATAAATAAAAGTAAAAGTGCTAAAAAATATGAATTTACAATTCCTAACAGTCCCATAGATATTGCCGTTACGGAGGGGGCTAAAATTACAAAATATTTTGCATTTGTGCGTTCTGCTATTATTCCTAAAATAGGATTAAAAAGTGCAGGTATTTTTCGTGCTATATCAAATAATGATGCCTGAGTCAGAGTAATTCCCATTCTTTCTATCAGAAGAGGAAGAATGGGAGCTAGAAGTGCCGAAAAAATATCGTGTGTAAAATGGGCAAAAGAGATTAATAAAACTTTTGATTTTTGAAATTGTTTCATTTAGCAAGTTTTTCGTTCATTTTAATATATTCGGGTTTTGTTTCAATGCACTGCATTGCTGGTGCGGCTTTGGGGTCGTCTCTGAATATTACGACACAGTGCATTCTAGGGTATCCTTGCGTGTCAAACTCATAGACCCTTGGATTAATACCGCTGGTTTCTATCGTATAAGCTAACGTATTTACTGTTTTTTTA
The DNA here is from genome assembly GCF_053999135.1 of Caminibacter sp. NCBI lineage: Bacteria > Pseudomonadati > Campylobacterota > Epsilonproteobacteria > Nautiliales > Nautiliaceae > Caminibacter > Caminibacter sp. Next base: position 8,730 of record NZ_JBMXVQ010000053.1, on the reverse strand, counting down.
AAAACTCCCATTATGGAGTTCCAGTTAAAAGCAAGTGAAAAGCTAGCGAAAATTATGGTAAAAATCAGTTTTTTCATGGTATTCCTTTTTGATATAATTATATATAAAAAAGGCAAAAATGGATATCAATAAGCTTCTAAATTCCAAAAAACTTCTAACTGAAATTTATTTTGAGCTTCAAAAATACTACGATAATTTATATCCCAATGCCGTAGTTTTAATGGAAGTGGGGACTTTTTTTGAAACATATGAAGCCGAGGGGGTTGGAAAAGCCAGAGAAATAGCAAATGTTTTAAATATACAGCTGACTAAAAAAAACAAATCCATTCCGGAGATTAACGTTAAAAACCCTCTTATGGCGGGATTTCCAAACCATGCTCTTGATAGGTATCTTGAAAGGCTTATAGAAGAAAACAAATATACGATTATTCTCATTAAACAAAAAGGCACTCCTCCAAATGTTAAAAGATATCTGGCTGAGATTATATCTCCTGGAGTTAATATAGAATATTCAAAAGATACGGAAAATTACGTAACTTCAATTATTATAGAAAAATATTCGGCTTATCACGTCGGATTTGCCAATGTTGATTTAAATACGGGTAAAAGTTATATTTATGAAAATTATTCCACAAAAGACGACCCGACTTTTGCTTTGGATGAGCTTTTTAGACTGTTACAGACCTATAAAAGTCATGAAATAATTCTGACGTTAAAAAATGTGGATTGTGACGAAATTGTTAATTATTTGGAACTTGACGGTAAAAATATAATTATCAATAAAACGAGAATGAAAATAGATTATCAAAATGAGCTTTTTAGAAGGGTTTATAATATTCAAAGTTTTTTAAGCCCTATTGAAGTGATGAATCTTGAAAAATATCCTCTGATTACGGAAGCCCTGGGTATTTTGCTTGAGTTTGTAATTGCCCACAATAAGGAGCTTTTAGATAAAATTCAGCCTCCCGCTCTCATTCGGGACGAAAAATTCGTATATCTTGGTAACAATCCTATAAAGCAGCTTGAAATTAATAAAGTTTTAAAGCTTATTGATAAAACTAAAACCCCTATGGGAAGACGCCTTATAAAAGAAAGGCTATATAATCCTATTCATGATGAGGATGAGCTTGAGAGAAGATATAAGGCTGTTGAATTTATGCTGAAAAGATATAAAGATTTTGAGGGGTTTTTAAGAGATATTTACGATGTGGAAAAGATAAACAGAAAAATAAAAATAAAAAAACTTCATCCTTTTGAGCTTGGATTTTTACTCAGTTCGTTAAAAGCCGGAAGCGAAATTTATACGAAACTCAGAAAAAAACCGACAAAACTTGATAATTTTGCCGAGTATCTGGAAAGTAATTTTGATTTTGAAAAAATCAACGTAAAGTTTGAAGATATTAAAGAATCATTTTTTAAAGAGGGAGTGGATAGAGAGCTTGATGAGCTTCTAAGAGAAAAAAACTATTATTTTAACGAGCTTAAAAAAATAAAAGAAAAGATTGAATCGTTAGGGGATATAAAAGCTGATATAGGAGTGCTTGATAAAGAGGGGCATTATCTTTCTCTTACAAAGACCAGATTTAATTTAATAAAAGATAAATTTTTAGAGACTTTTTTGGAAGTTGACGGAAAAAATGTATTTTTTAAAGATCTCAGAGTAAAAACACTTACCAACAGCGTAAAAATAACGGGAGATATTATTGATTACCTCAGCGAAAAAATATTGGCAATAGAAGCTAAGATTATTAACCTGACTTCCAAGCTTTATTTAAAAAAACTTGAAGAGATTGAAAAAAAGTTTGATTTTCTTGAAGAATTTGCCGCTGAAATAGCAAAAATAGACGTAGCTATTTCAAGTGCCAAAGTAGCTAAGGAGAGGAACTATTTCAGGCCTAAAATATCAGATAAAAAGCCTGTTTTTAAAGAACTTAGACATCCTTTAATAGAAATAAATCAGGAAAACGGGGTTTACGTTCCAAATGACGTGGATTTTAACGAATATACTGGAATGCTGTTATACGGAATCAATAGCTCGGGTAAAAGCTCTCTTATGAAAAGTGTGGGTATTGCCGTATTTTTGGCCCAAAGCGGTTTTTTTGTCCCGGCACATTTAGAATATAAGCCTTACGGGGGAATTTTTACGAGAATTGAAGCAAAGGATAATCTTGCTAAAGGTCTTTCGACATTTGCCGTGGAGATGCTTGAACTTAAAAACATATTCAACAGAGCCGATAAAAATTCTCTGGTATTAGGCGATGAAATAGCTCACGGAACGGAGACGCTTTCTGCTCTTAGCATTGTGGCAAGTGCTGTTATAAAACTTGCCAAAAAGGATATTAATTTCGTTTTTGCCACCCATCTTCACCAACTTATGGACCTCGAAGAGATAAAAGAGCTAAAAAACGTCGTTGCAAAACATCTTGAAGTATGGTTTGACGGGGAAAAACTGATTTATGACAGGAAATTAAAAGACGGCAGCGGAAGCAGCGTTTACGGACTTGAGTTTGCCAAATCAATTTATATGGATGAGGAGTTTTTAAAAACGGCGGAAAATATAAGAAAAAAATTAAGTGAAGAATACAGCGAGCTTGAACTTCTTATGAAGAAAAAACGTTCACGCTACAATAAAAAGCTTTATGTAACCACATGTGCTATATGCGGAAAAACGGTAGATGACGTACATCATATTGTGGAAAAGGAAAAAGCAAAAGAAGGGTTTGTGGGGCATATGGACATTCATCATAAATATAATCTTATACCTCTTTGTAAAAAACACCATAAAATGGTTCATGAAGGAAAAATAAGAATTTTGGGATTTGTAACTACAAGTAAAGGAATAGAGCTTCACTGGGAGGAGGTTGAATAATTGTTGTTTTTTTTGATATAATTTTACTTACCGGTAAGTAAGGAGAAAAATTGGATACCAAAGAGAAGATTTTAAAAGAGGCTTTAAGAGTGTTTGCCCAAAAAGGTTATGCCAGAACATCTCTTGAAGAAATAGCAAAAAACGTCGGAATTACAAAACCGGCCATTTATTATCATTTCAAAAGCAAAAAACATTTATACAATGAAATATTTATCGAATATTTTTCAAACTTAAAATTCGAATTTAAAGGTTCATTGGAAGAAGACTTGAAAGTATATATTAATAAAATAGCTGATATGTTTTTAACAAACAAGGATTTGGCAAGACTTTTTGCAAGAGAGCTGGTGTGTCAGGGAAACAATTTAGAAGAAAGAACGATAAAAGAAATTTCAAAAACAATTAAATATCTTACTAAAATTTTAGAAAAAACAGACATAAACCCGTTTTTTATCCAGACGCTCATCATGTCTTCTTTTACGAATTACTTAAATACCCTCTCTATAAGAGAAAAAGTTAGCGGTTTAATAAATTCTCCGAAACTCATAAAAGAATTCGATATAAAGCACGAAATTTATAACACTGTAATTCTTTACATAAAGGCACACAAATGAAAAAAGCAATTCTTTTAAGCGCTGTTATTTTAACGTTGAATGCGGGGGAAATTACAAAACTGTTTGATGCAATAGAAAAAATCCCCCAGACAAAACTTGACAATGTTTTAATTCGGGAAGTAAAAGCCAACAAATCGGAAATCAAATATTCCCTTTATCCCAAAATATCACTGTTTGCAAGTGCCGAGCATTTTAATTCCCCGACAAACGTAAGACCTTCTCCCCCTACCGTAACTGCCAAAATTACAAAGGAAAACGGAGGGTATTGGTTTTCAAAAAACATTTATCGGATAGGTTTTAATATGTCTATGCCGATTTTTATAAAAGAGATATACGACAATAAAAAGAAAATGGAACATATTCTAAAAGCCGTCGAATATAAAGCAAAAATCAATCTTTTACAAAGGCAAAGCACACTTGTAACGCTTGTCAGCAACCTTAATTATCTTTATGAACTGAAAAATGCGCTAAACAAACAGCTAAGCTCTGTCCAAACCACATATAACGCCGTAAAAAAAGGCGTGGAGGTAGGAAGAGTGCCTGAATTTAAACTGTTAAGACTTAAAGATGCAATAAACAATTTAAAAATTAAAATAAGTGACATCAATACAAAAATAGAAGAGCTGAAATCAAAAATTTATATTTTAACCCAAATTGAAGTAGATAAACCGATAAATTTAACGGCATTAAATATTCAAAAAGGAGAATTTTTTGCCTTAAAACCCCTAAAAGAAAACTTAAAAGCTTCATATTTTGATATTAAAGCCAAAAAAGATAAAAAGTTGCCTAAAGTGGTTTTGCAGATAAAAGGAAACCGTGCTTTTGCCAAGGCTTATAATAACAATGATGGTTTGGCTTTAAATTATGGGAGTGCGGGAATTTATGTTAACTGGGAAATCTTTAATAAAACACATGATGTTGAGATTCAAAAGGCAAAAATTGCAAGAACAAAAACGGCGCTTGAAATTCAAAAAACATTGAATGAATTAATTTCACGGATAAAAACTATTAATAACAATTTAAAAGAAGTAAAAAAACAGCTTCTTTTAGCCAAGGATTCTGTATCGTTAAAAGAAGAACTTTTAAAGGGGGCAAAAGTTGCGTTTAAGCTGGATAGAATGACAGTGGATGATTATTTAAATTATGAAAACGACCTTGCAAAAGCCAGGGCAGATGTTGCAAATCTAATCGCAATCAAAAATTCGCTAATTGCTCAAAAAGCGTTTATTTATGGAAAAAATCTTAAAAAGGTGTTCAAATGAAATTAATAAAATTTTTTATTGCAATTGTTATAGCCGCTTTAATAGTAGCAGGCGGAGTTAAAATAATTAAAAAAAGGAAAGCTGAGGAAGCCGGTATTCCAAAACCGGCTGTTTATCCTATTGTGGTAAAAACATATCAACCGAAAGAAGAAAATTTACTATTGACACTTCCTTATCTTGCACTTGTCAAAAATTCGAACGAAGTTACTGTTAATTCAAAATTCGCAGGAAGAATCGAGTTTGTTAAAGAGTTGGGGGAAAAAGTAAAAAAAGGCGATATTGTAGTGAAAATTGACAGCAGCGATTTAAAAGCAAAACTAAAATCAGTTAACGAAAACATAAAATCCCTAAAAGCAAAACTTACAGCTCAAAACATAGCGTTAAATAATTTAAAACTGACACACAAACGAACAAAAGAACTTTTAAACGTAAAAATGGCTTCAATTGAGCAGTATCAAAACGAAGAAAGTAAATTAGCAGAACTTAAAGCTTCTATTAAAGCTACAAAAAATGCTATAAAAGCGGCAAATGCGAATAAAAAAGCGATACTTCAAAATCTCACTTATACGGTATTAAAATCACCGGTTGACGGGGTAATAAGCGCTAAATTTTTAAATAAAAACGACAATACATTCCTGGGCAAACCTATATTAAAAATAACTTCAAACAAAGGAAACTATCTTTTCTTAACGTTACCTGAAAACAGAAAAGAAATAGTTTATAAAGGCAGAATTTATCCTTTGATTGCATTAAATTCAACATACAACGGGCTTAAAACATTTAAATCCGAAGTTAACGACAATACGCTTTTACCTGGCGAAAAAGTAAATATAGACGTGGTTGAATTTAAAGGTAACGCCACAGCACTTCCGTATAATGCAATTTTAAGCGTTAATGACAGACATTATGTCTTAATACCTCAAGGCAATAAAGCTTTACCGCAAGAAATTCATATTTTGGCGGAAGGCAAAAAAGTAGTGGCGGTAAGAGAAAAAATCAATTCACCTGTCATTTTAGCAGAACCCGATTTGCTTTTGAAAATAAAAGCGGGACACCCTATAACAGTGAACAGTGGAAAGTGAACAGTGAAAAATGTAAAATGGAAAATGAAAAATGAAAAATAAAAAGGTTTGCACGACAAATATTTTTGAAATAAAACTATGCCAACTAATTGCAAATTACAAATATACCAATAACCAAGACATTAAAGGATAAAAATGTTTGAATATTTTTACAAACAAAGGCATTTTCTTTTTGCAATCATAGCCGCTATGTTTGTATTCGGGATTATAGGCCTTATTAAAACGCCTAAAAACCTATTTCCGGATGCAAATCGTCCAGAAGTGGTTATATTTACGCAGGTCCCGGGTGCGCCGGCCAATGTGGTTGCTACTACCGTATCAAAACCTATCGAAGAAGAAATGGCAACCCTCAGCCACGTATATGAAATAAAATCAACAAACGTTCCGAACTTTTCAATAGTTCATGTTGTGTTTGATTATACCAAATCTCTTCAAGACAGTGCCGTTGACGTATCAAACGCACTAAACCGTATAAGGGATAAACTGCCTCAAAATTCAATTCCGGCTTTATATCTGGTTGGTGATTTTACCATGCCGGTTGACGTTTTTGCCCTTAGTCCCAAAAACGACTCAATTACACTTCCTGAAATCAGAAAAATTGCAGACAGTTATATAAAACCTGAGCTTTTAAATAACAAAAATATAGGAAACGTAGAAGTTTTCGGAGGATATGATAGTGCGATTATGATAAAAACAGACCCTTTGAAACTTAAAAAGTATGGAATTTCTTTTGATACTTTATTTAAAGTTATACAATCCACTCAAAGAGATTTTCCTATAGGGTTTTTAAAAGATGAAAAAAATTTTTTAACTTTAACTTTTTACGGAGATGAAAGTGATGTTAAAAAAATAAAACAGATTTTTATAAAACCGAATGTAAAATTGAGCGATATTGCCGATATTTCTTGGCAATATAAAACGGTAAACAGCGCATATATCGGAAACAACACTCCGGCAATTGCTCTCTCGGTCCAAAGAGCACCCGGTGGAAGTCTGCTTGATACAAGTACGGCTGCAAGAGAGGTTATGCAAAAAATTAAAGAAAAGTATCCTAATATTAAAATAAGCGTATCCGATACTCAGCGTACTCTTGTAGAAACATCAAACGAAAATATGCTTGAAGCATTAAGGGATGCAATTATTTACACATTGTTTGTTTTACTTTTGTTTTTGGCGAATTTCAGGGCGCTTATTGCCGCCGCTCTTTCAATTCCTATGGTGTTTTTCGGGGTAATTGCGTTTTTGTATCTTACGGGACAGGGGCTCAATATTGTGATTTATACAGCCATTATTTTGGCTTTAGGGATGCTAACCGATGATGCGGTTGTTGTGCTTGAAAACATAGAAAGGCATCTTGAAAGCGGAGAAGAACTGCAAAAGGCTATTTATAACGGAACAAAAGAAGTGTTAATGCCGATTTTTGCAGGAACCATTTCCACAATAGCAATAGTGTTTCCTTTAATGTTTGTAGGAGGCTTTCCTCAGAAAATATTCCGCCCGTTAATCGAAACACTGATAATATCATTGCTTATCAGCTGGTTTTTATCAGTTACTTTTATTCCGGTACTTTCAAATTATTTATATAAAAACGGATATTCAAAAACAAAAATCGAAAAATTTTTTGAAAAACTGTATCAAAATACTATAGGAAGATTGGTCGCCCCTTATGTCGGTGTTTTAAAATGGACAAAAGGCAAATTCTCCGTTTTAAGAAAAACGGTTTTGATTTTAGGCGCGCTTATTGTATTGATGGCAAGTCTTAAAAACATTATGCCGCTTATCGGAAGAGATGTTATGCCTCCGATGGATACGGGGATTATAAAAGCAAAAGTTGAATTCTCAAGTAACTTAAACGCAAACGAAAGTGAAAAAAGACTTAAACCGTTTTTTGAATGGCTTAATAAACAGCCGTGGCTTGAAAAAAGTTCGGTTGCTATAGGTACTGAAAAAGGGGTTTTATCAATCGGAGGCAAAGGAAGCGGAAACAGCGTAATGATGACTATTATTGCCGTTGACAGATTTCACAGAAACAAAACAATCTGGGAGCTTGAAAGAGAAATTAGAAAACAGCTTGCCAAAATAGAGGGAATAAAATATTTTAACGTATTTGATTTCGGGGCTACGGCATTATCTACGATTTCAGCTCCACTGGCTGTTCAGTTTAGAGACGATGATTATAAAAAATTGCCTCAATTGGCCCATAAAGCGGAAGATTTGATAAAAAACATAAAAGGAATTACTACAACTCAGATAAGCTGGGATAAAGATTTTAAAGAAGCGGTAATCGAAATAGATAAAAATAAAGCTCTAAGTTATGGATTAACTCCGGCTGCTATTATTTATCAAATTGCGCTCAAAGACCAGCCGGTTTCCATATCCAGTAAATTAAGCTCTATGAACGTTCAATTCGTAAGAGTAAGATTTAGCGGAGATTTCGGTAAAAATTTACAGGTTCTCAGATTTTTGCCGATTGATACAAAAAACGGCGTAATTCCTCTAAGCGAAATTGCTAAAATTAAAACTCATTTTACATATAATAAAATAGAAAGATTTGGCTTACAATATGCCATAGAAGCTCAAGGATACAGAGAAAAAAGGCCTGTAAGCAAAATTACGGCAGACGCTGATAAAATATTACATCAGCATGGGATTACAAATTATTATCATGAAGGTGATATAAAAGAGATGAAAGATTCATTTAAAAGACTGATAAAAGCTGTTATAATAGGAGTGATAGTGTTAATCATGGCTTTAATGGTAGTATATCAGTCTTTAAGGCTTTCACTTGTTATGATACTTGTTTTACCTCTTTCAATGATTGGAGCTAGTTGGGCTTTGTTAATAGCTCATAAGCCTTCGTGTATGCCTAGCATGGTGGGATTATTGTTACTGTTTGGTATTATTAT
>NZ_JBMXVQ010000052.1:0-2397 GCF_053999135.1 Caminibacter sp. | reverse complement strand
GACAGTAAAAAATAGCGTCTAAATATATGTTATAATATGTATATCAAAATACACATTTAAGGATTAGCGATGGTCAGCGTAGTTGATATTAGAAAAAGAGGAATTAAAGCGGTTGAAGACGAACTGCGAAAAGAAAACAAAGCCATCATCTCTTTTAAAGGCAATCCAAAGTATGTAATGCTTACCCTTGAAGAATATGAGAGGCTTTTGCTTGATAGTGCGTATAATGAGCTTAAAAAGAAAAAAGAAAAAGGAGAGGCTTTTGTTAGCGGTGCAAAAGAGCTTATCGAGAGAATAGAGAATGAGCTATAAGTTAATATATGACGATAAATTTATCAAGAAAAGCGTTAAGTTTTTAAAAAAACACCCGGAGTTAAAAGATAGATATTACAAAACGCTTGAAATACTTGAAGATAACCCGTTTCACCCTTCCCTTAGACTGCATAAGCTAAAAGGAACTGATTATCACTCAGTTTCAATTAATATGAATTACAGGATAGTTTTATACTTTTTAGTCAAAGGCAATGAGATTTATTTGCTTGATATAGATAATCACGATAACGCATATAAAGGACTTTAAGTGTGTATATTAAAATCGTTATTGCTTAGTTTATTATTTTGGGTCGGTGTAATAATGCTTATAACCGTTCCTGTTATGGGTATTTTACTTTTATGGTTAGTGTGGTATTTAAAAAGACAATGGAATATTGGTTGGTTTTGGATAATATTCTCTTTTTTAGCATTGGCTGGAATAATGACTGATTAACAGCGGGTCCTTTTGAAGTGGTGGAATACGGGTAACGGAGTGCGCAAAAGTTGGTTAGTTTTTGAAATTTCAAAGTAGTTATTAAGTTATAAGGAGATTCAATGGAACTTATTACACAGACAGAATTTGCAAAAATGGTAGGGGTGTCTCAGCCTTATATCGCCAAACTTATAAGAAAAGGCGTATTTATAGACTGCATAAAAGATAAAAAATTAATTAAAGAGTGTGCTTTAAAGGCTTACTACAATTCTAAAAAAAGAAAATCCATTGAGGATTATTCAAGATTATCCCCTCTGCAAAAAGTGCAGGTTAAAAAAGACGAATGGGCGGCTAAATTAAACGAACTGCATTACAGAGTGCAGACAGGCGAATTCAAAGACAAAGAGGAAATAGATAAAAGAGCCGAGAACATTTTAGTGGCTTTTAGGAATAAAATGTTAGCTCTACCTACAAAAGCGGCTCCGGTATTGGTCGGAATGAATGACGAAGAAAAAATAAAAGCCATAATAATTAATTATATTGATGAGGCTTTAAGTGAGCTTGAAAGGTTAAAGGAATTATCCGATTAACCGTCACAGCCGATGGTAAATAATCCTATAAGCTGTGGAACCGCCGCAAGTAATAAAAACAGAAAAAAAATACTCTACGTATTTCATCTTTTCTCTTTTTGGTTAATTTAATCATAAACAAGGGGGCGGGTTGAAAATTATTAACCCTGCATACCACAAGCGGACGCCCAGCCCTGCAAAAACAAAATCCGCTTTTAAGGGGGTGGGGGTATCCTGTTTATGCAACATCTTCAACATCAACGAAACTTCCTTTTTATCAGGCTTTTAACACTGCCTTTAAAAAGAAAAAGCAACACCAAAACCTGACATATGGGACAAAAATTCAGCTTTTTTCCTATAAAAGTGAACGGGTTATCAGAAAAAGTTGACAAAAGTTTACAGGCAAATTAAAAAGTCAACAAAAGTCAACAAGATTTTTGAAAAGGAAACAAAAGGAAACACGACTTTTAAAGTTTCCAAGATAATCGTTTCTCTCCAAAAGATAAATTCACTTCTATATAGGATTTAAATAAAAAAGGCTGTTATATGGACGTCAGCGTAGAATATCTTATTTATAACTTGCAAGACTTGGGAATGAATGAAAATAAAATATACGAGCTTTTAGAAAGACTGCAGGGGCTAAGGGTATATATTTCAAAGCAGAGATTATTCAAGTATAGGTTAAAAAAGAGATATTATCAGCTTAAAGGTATATTGCCGATTAACGAAATAACAGCTTTATTATCAAAAGAGTTTGAGAAATCTCCAAGCAGAATAAGAGTTTATATTAACGAATTTAAAAACTAAACACTGCTAAACAAAACTAAACGGATTTTTATTGAAAAATATATGCTTAAATTTAAAATAGTGGGGCTATTTGTGGGGTCATTTTTTGCTTAAATTTTCAAAACATCGTATTTATGGGAATTTTAGATGAATAAGTGGTGCGGGAGAGAGGACTCGAACCTCCACGCCTTGCGGCACCAGATCCTAAGTCTGGCGCGTCTGCCAGTTCCGCCACTCCCGCAATTAGGAGAAAATTATGATAAAAGTGGTACGCCCTGCAGGACTCGAACCTGCGAC
>NZ_JBMXVQ010000051.1:0-53125 GCF_053999135.1 Caminibacter sp. | reverse complement strand
TTATGGTTATTGAAGTTGTTAGAATCTTAATTTTTCATGGTCTGTCTATTTTCAATTGGTTAATATCAGTTTATTTATGATATAATTTAAAAAAATAACCTAAAAAGGTCATGAATGAATTATACGATTCCACGCGATTTGTTTAATGAACTTGTAAAAAATGTGGGTAAAGAAAGTGCTGAAAAGTTTGCAAATGCGTTTGAAAGTTTTTTAAAACTTTATAACGAATTAAGAAGCGAACTTGCAACCAAAGAGTTTGTCCGTGCCGAAATTAATGAAGTGAGAGCCGAAATTAATGAAATAAGAGCCGAAATTCAAAAAAACACTCTCCTTTTAAAAGTTTTAATAGGTATAAGCATTTTTGCATTAACTATTTTTAATCCGAATTTTATAATGTTGATAGAAAAAATTTTTAAGTAATATGAATTCAAAACTCAACTGACTTTAACCAATCCAATAACCATTCAGGCATTTATATATTCTCTCAGTCTTTCATAATCTATAACTTTTATGGATTTCTCACAATAACAGATAATTCCTTTGTTTTTTAATTTAGAAAGTATTCTGCTGAGAGTCTCGGCGCTCATTCCAAGTTCGTTTGCAAGCATATATTTTTTCTTTCTGACAAACTTTTGCGGGAAATTCAGAAGTGTGTATATCACTCTTTTTGTTGCGTCAAATTTTTGAAGTTTATTAAACTCTATTTCCTGCATAATCTGGTTGCTTAGCATCTTTATTATTCTGTCGCTAAAAGGAGGGGTTGATATATGTTTTTGAAATTTTTCGTAATCTATTGCTATTATTTTGCTTTCTTCTTCCGTTTTTGCGTTTAAACAATACGGTTTGTTTTGGATTTTTGAAATAAGACCGAAAATATCGCCGCATCCGAACTGGTTTTTTGGAATAATGTTTCCTTTTAGGTCCGTGTCATACATAAGAATCTGTCCTTTGACAATACCGTAAAAATACCTCTTTTCCTCTCCCTCAAAAAATATTATCTCATTTTTTAAATAGGTTTTTATAAAAGAAAAAGAGGAAATCTCCTCTAAAAGGGAGTCTTCTATATTAAAAAATAGGGATATTTTTTTGAGTTTATGTATCACTCTTCTATTCTTATGTAATTTACAGGTTTTATTACGAAATCAAGTTTTTGAATTTCATCTATTGCTTTTTTTATCTCTTTTTCTTTACATATATGGGTTGCAAAAAGCAGTTTTACGTATCCGTTTCTCGGTTTTTGTAAAAAGCTTTCTATTGAAATATTGTTTGTAGCCAGAATATTAGCTATCTTTTCAAGGACACCGAGCTTATCGTTTACGGCAATTCTTAAGTAATATTTGCTTTTTATCTCTTCAGTAGGTTTTAAGTTTAACTTTTCAAGTTCAAGAGGAATTTTATAGCCAAGCATTGGGTTTTTGTTTCCTCTGGCAATTTCAATAATGTCGCTTATAACGGCACTGGCCGTTGCATCCCCTCCGGCTCCCGGACCGTAATACATTGTTTCTCCCACAACGTCGCCTATTACGCTAACGGCGTTCATAACTCCTTCCACTTTGCTTATCATCTCTTCTTTTCTTATAAGGGTTGGATGGACTCTCAGTTCTATTTCGCTTCCCGTTTTTTTTGCTATTCCAAGAAGTTTTATTTCGTATCCAAACTCTTTTGCAAATTCTATATCCGTGAGGTTTATGTTTTCAATACCTTCAATTAAAATATCTTCCGGTTTTGCGTCTATATTATATGCGATACTTGCCAAAATAAGCAGTTTGTGGGCCGCATCGTATCCTCCTACATCAAAAGTTGGGTCGGCTTCGGCATATCCTTTCTGCTGGGCTTCTTTGAGAACTTCTTTATAATCTCTGCCTTTTTTCATTTCGCTTAAAATATAGTTGCAGGTTCCGTTTATAATTCCTTTTATTTCTAAAATATGATTGGCGCTCAGTCCGTCGCGCAAGGCTTTAATAATAGGGATGCCTCCCGCTACGCTTGCTTCATATTCAAAAGGGGTTTTTGCCAGTTTTTGCAGTTCAAATCTGTGATAGGCAAGTAGGGCTTTGTTTGCGGTAACGACCGCTTTGTTGTGGAAAGGGGCATTTTTAACCACTTCATATGCATTTTCAACCCCTCCCATAAGCTCCACTACTATATCTATTTCAGGGTTGCGGGTGACTTCTTTATAATCTGTGGTCAAAGGAATATCAATATCTCTTTTTTTATTTATGTCTCTTACAACGCCTTTTATAGCTTTTATTTCTTTTCCCGCTCTTGCTTTGATAAGGTCTTTATTTTTTTCAAGGTTTTTAATAACGGCTTCGCCTACCGTTCCTACTCCGACTATTCCTATTTTAACCATTTAGTTCCTTTATAATTTCTTCTACTTTTGTTAAAGGTAAATTTACTTTTTTGGCGATTTCTTCTTTTGGAAAGTTTAGTTCGTAAAGAGCTATGACTTTGCCTTTTATAAGACCCTGTTGTAGTCCCTGTTGTAATCCTTTTTCTATCCCTTCTTTTATTCCTTTTTCCAATCCTTTTTCTAATCCTTTCTCCAATCCTATTTCATAACTAGGTAGATCTTCCCATGTTAAATTCTGAAGTCCCATTTCAGCCTCCTTTACTTCTTCTTTTAGATTTCTGCTTGTAGAAAGTTCTTCAAGCATTAAAAGGTATTTTCTAAATTCATTTTCATTTTTTGAAAGGGTGTATAATTTGTGTAAAATTTCTTTAATCACTTCTTTAGGGTTGTTGTTACCAAAATCACATAGAATGGCCAATACTAAGCTTTCAGGATTGTTTATTTTTAAAAACCTGTCACATGGAATGGTTTTTAAATCTATAATCTCGTATTTAAAATTACAGCTGTGTGTTTGGATATGGTTTTTCATAGAAACTTTTTCTTTACCTAAAAAAAGGACATATTGATAAATATCCATATGATATCTTGAAAAGATTTCTAAAAAATATCTTGCCATTCTGATATGCATATTTTTATCGTTTCTCGTTTGAAATTCTATATGCAAAATTTTGTCTTCTGTTTTTATTAGGATATCGGCGTCTCTTTTTTCGATTTTAGGAAATTCGAAATCCAGAAACTCAAATTTTTCAATATTAATGTTGAGTATATGTTTTAAAACGTCTTTTATGGCCTCTTTTGTAATGTCTTTTAATATTAAATCTTTTTTCATTCAAATTCTTTTAAAAAGTGTTTTACGTTTTTTGCCGCCTGACGAATTCTTTTTTCGTTTTCTATAAGGGCTATTCTTACATAATCATCTCCGTAAGCGCCAAATCCGATTCCGGGACTTACGGCTATATGGGCTTCTGTAAGGAGTCTTTTTGAAAATTCAAGGCTTCCTAAATGTCTGACTTTTTGAGGTATTTTTGCCCATACAAACATTGTGGCTTTTGGTTTTTCTATCTCCCATCCAGCATTTGCAAAACTTTCAATAAGCACGTCTCTTCTTTTTTCGTATGTTTTAACTATGTCTTTTACCAAATGCTGATAATCTCTAAGGGCAACCGTTGCCGCCACCTGAATAGGTGTAAACATTCCATAATCTATCCATGATTTGTATTTTTGCAAAGCTCCTATAAGTACCGGATTTCCAACCATAAATCCTACTCTCCATCCGGCCATGTTATAACTTTTAGAAAGGGTGAAACTCTCAACCGCAACTTCTTTTGCCCCTTTTGCTTCGAATATAGAAGGTGTTTTGTATCCTTCAAATGTAATATCCGCATAAGCTATATCGCTTATAATATAAAGACCTTCTTCTTTTGCAAAATCGACCGCTTTTTGATAAAACTCTTTGCTTACCGTTACGGTTGTAGGATTATGAGGAAAATTTAATACCAAAAACTTGGGTTTAGGTACTGCTTCTATCATGGCCTGCTTTAACTGTTCGAAAAATTCTTCTTCGTTTAATTCATATTTTTCATTATAAGTAAGTTTTACTTTTCTCACACTGGCACCTGCTAACATAAACGCGTATGAGTGTATAGGATATGTAGGGTCCGGAACAATCGCCACGTCTCCTACATTTGTTATGGCCTGTGTTAAATGAACGTATCCCTCTTTACTTCCCATAGTGACAACAGCTTCCGTTTCAGGGTCGAAAGTTACGTCGTATCTTCTGGCATACCAGTTACAAATGGCCTCTCTTAATTTATAAATTCCTTTACTTACCGAATATCTGTGATTTTTAGGTTTTTGGGCGGCTTCAATAAGTTTGTCGACAATCGGTTTTGGAGTGGGTCCGTCCGGATTTCCCATTGAAAAGTCTATAATATCAACACCTGCCCTTCTTGCCTGGAGTTTTAAATCGTTTATTACGGCAAAAATATAGTTAGGAAGTCTTTCTATTCTTTCAAAATGATTCATTGCAGTCCTTTTATAAAAATTCCTCTTTTAAAGTTTTCTTTGGTATAGTTGTCTCTTATTTTTATATATTTACAGTTTTCAGGAATGTTTAGTGTAATTTGTCTTTGTATAAATTCTGATGTAATTATATTTAATATATTCAGGTTTTTATCATAAAAAACTATATAAGGATACCAAAAATCGTATTTTGACGTTTTTATATACGCTTTTTTAAATCCCCCGGTTTCAATCCAGTATTCCCCTTTTGCATTTACTAAGGATTTTGTTTTTTGTGAAAGTTTTGTCGCTTTTACTGTTTCGTTTTCGCAGTCTATTTTATAAGTAAAATCCTCTTTTTTGTTTATTTCTATGACTTTGCATCCGTAATGTTCTATTTCGTTTAAGAAATTAAGAGGGTCTATATGGTGGTTTGAGTTTATTTCAAGGGTAATGGAATAGTTTTCTTTTTTTATTATTTTAGAGGGATAAAAATAGTAATATCCAAGATTTTGAAGTGTTTCATAAAGGGTTTTTGTATTGAAAACGGGATTGTTGTTGATAAAAATAAAAGTAGGGTGGGTTAGTTTTGGTTTTTTAAAAAATAGGTCTATAAGTCCGTTTTCTTTAAGAGCGGTAATTATTTCTTTTAAAGAGGCGTTTTGGTCGTTTACGGTTTCTTTTAAAAGCCCTTTATAAGTAGTGTATTTTTGCTCTCCTATGATATTTTTAATAATGTCTGAGGTGTTGAAAGCAAAAAGAGAGGTTAAAATTAAAAAAAAAAGTATTTTTTTCATTTTGAATATCCTGAAGGAGAAGTTTTTGTGTAATTGTATTCACCGTTTTTTAAAATTATTCTTACGATTTTTTTAGTGTTGGGCGTTATGTTTTTATCTCCGTATATTATATTTACAAAACCATGTCCTAGTTTTATATAATAGTTTGTTCCTTCTAACGTTTTTGGTTTGGAGGTTAAATATTCGAATGTTTTGTTATTATCAAGATTTACTGCCCTAAACCATATTTTCTGAATGGGAATTACGGTTATTTCTTTTGGGAGAGGCTTTGTTTTGTTGTGTTCTTTTGAAATATTGGCTTCCTCTTTTTTAACGGCAGTTTTAATTTCTTTTAGTGTATTAGAGAAATTTTTCTCAGGAACCGAAACAGTGCCGGAGGTATTGATATCAACGGTTTTTGGGAGTTTTTTTTGAGGGGTTTGTTTGTATAGGTATATTCCGCTTATTATTAAAAGTAAAATTAAAAATAATATTAAAAACGGTTTTTTGTTTTTTGGAGGCTTTATTATCTCTTCTTTTAATAATTCTTCTTTTGGAGGATTGACATATGAGTTGTATTCTTCTATTAGTTCACTTAAATCTATGTTGAATTCCCTTTGAATTACGTTAATAAATCCTAAAAACTTTACACGTGGAATTTTGTCAAATTTTTTTTCTTTTATAAGCCTTAAAGATACGGGGGAAATTTTAGTTCTTTTGGATATTTCTTCTATTGAATAAAGCTCGAAAAATTTTTCAGCATTCATTTGTAATCCTGTCTATAAGTATTCCAGCCGCTACTGATACGTTAAGCGAATCAAAATCCCTTTTCATATGTATCGTCAATATTTCATCAAGTCTTTCTTTTACTTTTTTACTTAACCCTTCGCCTTCGTTTCCCATAATAAGGGCAATTTTTTCTTTTTTTGAAGGACGGCATTTTCCTCCTAAATCTGCTCCTATTAAATGATAACCTTTTGTTTTTAAAATATTTATAAGTTCTAAAATATGTTGAAAGGTAACTATTTTCATATCAAGTGCTGCACCGGCGCTTGTTCTGATGATTCTGTCCCATTTTAAATCTTTTATACCTGTAATTATTAAAAGGTCGATGCCAAGGGCGTAAGCCGCCCTTGTTATTGCCCCTATGTTTCCCATATCCGTTACGCTGTCTAAAATCAATATTTTATCGCCTATAATATCCCACTCTTGCGGGGTAAATTCTATTTTTGCGAAAAAACCCTGATGATTTCCGTTTTTACTTAGTTTTTGGGCGAGTTTGTTATCGATAAATTTTACTTTAAATTTATTAAATTTTTTAAATTCGTTTTTACTTAATTTCTTGGATATCAGAATTTCCTTAACAATATCGGGATGTTTTTGAATTATATATTCTACTACTCTTTTTCCGTAAACTATCATAAATGTATTTTATCAAATTTAAAGGAAAAAAGTTTGTTTTATCTGTTATTTTTCGTTTAATTCTTTATAAATTTCTTTTGCCGATTTGTCTGATATTTTTGCGAGAAGTTTTGATTTTTCTTTAAGAGGGAGTGGGAGCGAAACTATATCTTCATATGATAGTTCAAGCGTTTGTTTTTTTGTGTCTTTATTTATAACTATAACCCATTCTCCTTTTGTATTTGTAAGTTCGATATCTTTTGCTTTGCCTTTTATGAAACTCTCATGCATTTTAGTCAGCTCTTTTGCCAAAAATACTTCTCTTTCGGGTGCTGAGTTTTTTAGTTCTTTTACAAGTTTTTCTATTCTGTGAGGCGATTCATATAAAATTGCTATTTTGCCGCTGTTTAGTATTTCTTTTAATTTTTCTTCTCTTTCTTTGCCTTTATGGGGTAAAAATGCATAAAAACAGAAATCCCCTTCAAATCCGCTTGCCACAAATGCCGTAAGAGCCGCGTTTGCTCCGGGAATTACGGTATAAGGAATGTTATGTTTTTGAGCAAATTTTACCAGTTTGCTTCCGGGGTCGCTAATTCCTGGCATTCCCGCATCGCTTACATAAACGCACTCTTTTGATTTTAATATTTCGGGGTCTAATTTTGATAATACTTTATCTTCGTTATGGGAATGCATGGATATAAATTCTTTATTTAAAGGGATATTTAAAAGGTTTAGCAGTTTTTTAGTGACCCTTGTGTCTTCACAAAAGATAATTTCAGCATTTTGAAGGGCTAAAAAAGCCCTTTTTGATATATCGTCTAAATTTCCAATTGGGGTTGGAACAAAGCTTAGCAATTAAGCAAGACCGTATTTTTTCTTAAATTTATCTACTTTTCCACCTTTTTCTATTGTTCTTTCTTTACCTGTATAGAAAGGATGGCATTTGTCGCAAACTTCAATTCTTAAATTAGGTTTTGTTGAAAGAATAGTAAATGTATGCCCGCAAGTACAGTTTACAGTACATTCAACGTATTCAGGATGGATACCTTTTTTCATTTTAGTCCTTTGTTAGGTTTTTTAGCCTATAGTTTTTAAGTTTGAAATTTTACTTTTTTAATCTTAAAGATTTCTTAATTTAAGCAAACTGTAAGTTAATAAAAATATTATCTCTGACACTAATAATGTAAAAAACAAAAAAGCAAGAGATTAAACTCTCTGCTCTCTTGGTCTTGCTTCGTTAACTCTAAGTCTTCTTCCTTGGAATTCTTTACCGTCAAGTTCTTCGATTGCTGTTTCAGCTCCGCTTTCCATTTCGATAAATCCAAAACCTTTGCTTCTTCCTGTTTCTCTATCATTAATGATTTTTGCTGATAGTACTTCGCCATATTCTGAGAATAATGTTTTTAGCTCATCTGCGCTAGCGTCGTAATTAATGTTTCCTACGTAAATTGTTTTCATGTGATTTCCTAAAATTTAAATTTGCATTGACATTATAACGGGATAATTTATAAAAAGCAAATAAAATTGGTATAATTAATAAAAAAAAGGAAAAATTTATGGGAATTAAAAAAAATTATACAGAATTCAGAAACGCTTTAACAAAAGGAGATACGAAAAAAGCGGAGGAATTTTTCAAAAAGGCTTTTGAAGACGCTTTTGCTCTTTATCAGTTAAAATTGACTAATAATGAAAAATTTGATTTATCAAACGAAGATGAGCTTTTTGCCGTTGTTACTCTGTTTGACAATATGCTAGGGTTTTATAAAGAGTGGATGTTAGAAGAGGGGATGGCTTTTGCCGAGTCGATGGTAGAGTTGGTGGATTCGCCTAAACTTAAGGAAATGTTTAAAGGATTTTCTTTAGGAATGCAGGCCGGGATTCCTTTGGACGAATTTATGAGGGATTATGTTGATTTGAGTAAAGTTGATGAGGAATTCCCTCAGTTTTTGTGTAATTTTAAAGAAAAAATAAAAGAACTTATAAAGAACACTTGAGATTGGTTTCTACTTTTAAAGAAAACCCAAAAGGTGTTTTTATTATTAAAACAGCTCTTTTTTCTCCCCTGTTTTTTTGAATTTCCTGATATATGTTTAATAAATCCTCTTCGTAGTTTTCGCTTATATTTCTTTCTATAATGATTATTTCATCTTTTACCGCCGCTTTTTCGTTTGCTGCATCTTCAAGACTCATAAGTTTTCTGCAGGTTACTCTTAAAAATTCTCCGACTTTATCTACTTGAGCTTTTATGGCTATTGGTTCGTCCAGGTTGAACTCCTGAAGTTTTTCCAAATCTCTTTCAAAAATCATAATGTCTATTTTTCCGTGATAATCCATAAGATTTGCTATGGCGAATTTATTGCCTTTTTTTGAAATTCTGACTTTCATGCCTTCTATTTTCCCCACAAAAAGTGCTTCTTGTCCTATTATTTCTTCTATTTCGCTTGAGAGATTGTATTTTAAATTTTTCATTTTTTCTTTATAAGGGTCAAGAGGGTGGGCTTAGACATAAAATCCGAGAGTTTCGTATTCACCTTCAAGAAGCGTTTTCATATCGAATTCGTCGGTCGCTTTTATTTGTAGTTTTTCCTGTATTTCGTCTTCTGTTTCTATATCGGCAAAAAGGGAATGTTCGTGGTTTATTGCGTTTTTTCTCTCTTCAATGCGTTTTTTAAATTCAAGCATATTTTCTATATTTTCCAAAAGTGTTTTTCTCGGATACCTAAAAGAATCCAAAGCTCCCGATTTTATAAGCTGTTCGAGTACTTTTTTATTAACTTTGCTTGTATCTATTTTTAATATAAAATCTTCCAAGTCTTTAAACGGTCTGTTTTGTACAATACTCTCAATTGCTTTTGCCCCAACCCCTTTAATTGCGCTAAGTCCGAAAAGAATTTTATCTTCTACCGGTGTAAACTGGGCGTTTGATTTTTGAACGTCGGGAGGCAGGACTTCAATCCCTAAGGATTTTGCTTCATCAATGTATCTGGCTATTTTGTCGGTATTGTCCGCTTCGTATGTTAAAAGGGCTGCGAAAAATTCCGTAGGGAAATATTTTTTTAGATACGCAGTCTGATAGGTTATCATGGCGTATGCTGCGGAATGTGATTTATTAAAACCGTATCCGGCGAATTTTTCTATTAAATTAAACAACGCTTTTGCGTTTTCATATGAAAATCCCTGTTTTTGTGCCCTTTTTGCGAATTCTTCTGCGTATTTTGCCATCAAATCCGCTTTTTTCTTACCCATAGCACGTCTTATAATATCGGCTTCACCTAAAGAAAAGCCGCCTATTGCCTGAACGATTTGCATAACCTGTTCTTGATAAACGATAACTCCGTATGTCGGTTCAAGAATAGGTTTTAAAACTTCTTCAAATTCGTCGTAAAAATAGCTTATCGGTTTTCTTCCGTGTTTCCTTTCTATGTAGTCATCAAGCATTCCCGCATCCATAGGACCCGGGCGGTAAAGAGCCAGCATTGCGATTACGTCTTCGAAATTGGTAGGTTTTAATCTTTTTGCCAAATCCTGCATACCGTCTGATTCTATTTGGAATAGTCCTAAAGTTTTTCCGCTTTGAATTAATTTAAAAACTTCCGGGTCGTCAAGCGTCAAATCGTCGACATTTACTTCTTTTTTTTGATTTTCTTTTATAAATTTTACGGCTTTGTCTATAACGGTCAAGGTTTTTAGTCCCAAAAAGTCGAATTTAATTAAATCGACCGGTTCTAAATAATTTAATGAATACTGGGTTGTGTGAAATTCATCGTGCTCATCCTGTTTGTAAAGAGGGGATTTGTTCCAGAGTTTCGTATCGCTTATAACCACGCCCGCCGCGTGTTTACCTGTGTTTCTTTTTAAACCTTCAAGAGCTTCGCCGAACGAATATAGTCTGTTATAAAGAGGGTCGTCTTCGGTTATCTCTTTGATTTTAGGTTCAAGTTCTTTTGCTTTTTGAAGGGTAATACCAAGTTGGTCCGGGATTAGTTTTACGAATTTATCCGCGGTTGAATAATCTATTCCGAATATTCTTGCCACATCCCTTAAAACACCTTTGGCAAGAAGCGAACCGAAAGTCACTACCTGCGCTACGTTTTCGTGTCCGTATTTTTTTTGGACATATTCTATTACCTCATCTCTTCTTTCCTGACAAAAATCGACGTCGATATCAGGCATTGAGACTCTTTCCGGATTTAGAAATCTCTCGAATAAAAGTCCGTATTTTAAAGGGTCTATATTGGTAATTTCAAGAGCGTACGCTACTAAACTCCCGGCGGCACTTCCCCTTCCCGGACCCACGGGTATTTTATTTCCATCTCCTCTTAAGTGGCGGCTTGGGTCTTTTGCGTAGTTGATAAAATCCCAAACTATCAGCATATATCCGGGGAATTTCATCTGTTTAATGATATCTATTTCATATTGTAAGCGTTTTTTATATTCTTCGTGTAAATGTTCAGGAATTTTTTTTAATCTTTTTTCAAGTCCCTGCCAGCATTTATATTTGAAATATTCGACATCGCTTTTTATATCCAATCCTTCTTTTTTTGCGTATTCTTCGGTAAATTTAAAAGTAGGGGGGGTGGGGTTTCCAAGAGGGATGTCAATATGTATATTTTCAAAAAGTTTTTTATTGTTTTGTAAAGCTTCAGGAATATCGGCAAAAATTGTCTCATATTCTTCAGGTGATTTTAAATAATATTCTCCTATGTCGAATTTTCTGTGTATATCGTCAAACTGTTTGTTTTCTTCTATACATTCAAGGGCGTCTTTGTAGATATAATCGAGTTTGTTTAAATAATAAATGTTGCTTGAGGCAATCAGCGGGATGTCTAGTTCGCCAGAGAGTTTGATTAAATCTTCTTCTATAAGTTTTTCTTTAAAATTATCTCTTCTTATTTCAAAATATAATTCGTTTATATCATTTTTGAGTATTTGTGCTATTTCAAACGCTTTTTTATATCCTTCAGCCCCTTTTAAAATATTCTCTTCGTCTAAAATATTTAGATGAAATCCTGTTTCGCTTTCTCTCATAGGAAGTATTACGGCAATATCTTTTTGATTTTTTATAAGCTCTTCATAAGGCAAAATCGCTTTGTCGTTGTTCATATGGTAAAGATACGAAATAGAACTTAAATACATAAGATTTTTATAACCTTCGTAATTTTTTGCCACAAGTACCATTCTGTGAACGTTTTCATCTCTGTTAACCAAAACATCCATACCGATTATTGGGTTTATCTCTTCTTTTTTACATGTTTCATAAAATTCAATTGCACTAAATAAATTGTCAAGTTCGCTTATTCCAAGGCTTTTATATCCAAGAGATTTTGCTTTTTTAATAAGGTCTTTTATTTTAAGCGATGAATGAAGAAGTGAATAATCGCTGTGGATATGAAAAGGGGTCACTTTTATCCTTTTTAATGAAATTATAGTAAAATTTCAATAAAAAAGGCTTAATATGAAGTTTATCGGAACAAGGGGAACTAAAGAAAAAAAGAAATTTTCCGAAGTTATTTTAAATCCGGCGGCACCAGAGGGAGGTCTTTATGTACCTGAGAAACTTCCAAAAATTGATGAAAGATTTTTAATAAGATATCTTGACCCGCAGGATGAAAAGACTTACAGACATATAGCAAAAGGAATATTGTCTCTTTTTAAGGTAGATATTGATAAAGATTTAATAGACAAGGCTTTATATACGTATCTTAAAAATTTTGACGACCCGGACGTTGTGCCTGTGGTAAAAGTAAAAAGCGATTTAAGTATTGCCGAGCTTTGGCATGGACCGACCCGTGCATTTAAAGATATGGCCCTTCAGCCTTTCGGGGTAATTTTATCCGCTCTTGCTAAACAAAAAAATGAAAATTATCTTATTATGGCGGCAACTTCTGGAGATACGGGACCTGCTACGCTTAAGACGTTTGAAAACAAAGAGAATATAAAAGTAGTGTGTATCTATCCTCATAAAGGAACGAGTGAGGTTCAAAAACTCCAAATGGTTACAACTGATGCAAAAAACGAAAAAGTTCTTGGAATTTTAGGGGATTTTGACGATGCCCAGACTTCTTTAAAAAATCTTTTAAAAGATGATGATTTTAGAAAAACGCTTAATGAGGCCGGAATTAAACTCTCAGCCGCAAACAGCGTAAATTTCGGAAGGATTATTTTCCAGATTATTTATCATTTCTGGAGTTATCTGAAACTGGTTGAAAACGGCGAAATAATCTTAGGAGATAAAATCGATGTAATAATTCCAAGCGGAAACTTCGGTAATGCCCTTGGTGCTTATTATGCTAAAAAAATGGGCCTTCCTATAGATAAAATCGTTATCGCTTCAAATAAAAATAACGTCCTTTACGAACTTATTAAATACGGAAGATACGATTTAAGGGATAAAAAACTGATAAAAACCATCTCTCCTGCGATGGATATATTAAAATCCAGCAACGTTGAGAGAATGATATTTGATAAATTCGGAGAAGAGAGAACCAAAGAGCTTATGAATTCACTCGAAGAGAAAGGTTATTTTGAACTGACTCCTGAAGAACTAAAAGCCGTTCAGGAAGATTTTGAAGCCGATTTTGCTACTGACGGGGAGTGTGAAGAGATTATTAAAAGATATGCAAACAAAGAAAATTATCTGATGGACCCTCATACCGCCACGGCTGTGAAAGCGTATGAAACCTTAAAAGAAAAAGGAAAGCTTAATAAATATACGGTGGCGTATTCAACAGCCGAGTGGACGAAATTCGCTCCGAGTATCTATTATGCCCTAACAGGCGAGGATGTAAACAGAGAAATTGCGGAGCTTGAAGAAAACACAATTTCCGATAAAGACGCTATAGCGTATATTGAAACCCACTACGATGTCAAAGCGCCTGATGTTATAAGAGAGCTTTTTGAAAAAGATATCGTAAACGAAAACATTATTCCAAAAGAGGCGATAAAAGAGGAGATTGTAAAATTTATTAAAAAATGATATAATTAATAAAAAAGGAGGGGAAATGCAAGTAGGTATGAATGTAAACAACAATTATCAAATGCAGCAAAACGACCAGCTTCAAAATCAAAAAGAGAATCAAAAAATACAGCAGCAACAGATGCAGGATGCTCAGTTACAACAGCAAAATCAACAAAATCAGCAGCAAATAGCCCAGCAGGTTGCAATGGCAACGGGGGCTGGCGTTAATCTTAACGTAATGGCTTAATGATTATACCAATTCCTAAAATAAATCAAACATTCATTTTAGGGGAAAAGAAAAGGGTACTGATTAAATAAAGTGAAACAATTGCAAATTTTAACGGAGAAAAAGCGTTAAAAAAAGTGCACTTAACCCGAAAGGCGCTTTACAGGCGTATGAAGTGCAAGTTTACACATTTTCATCGCCGTGCGAGCCTAAAAACGACAAGCAGTTGTCGTTTTTTTAACGGCTCTCCCGTTTGCACTTTTTAGCTTTTTCGAAGTGTTAAAAAATTTGCACTCTTGTTGAGCGTATTTAGTCAGTGCCAAGAAAAGATGAATGTAAGAGTTGTTTTGTGTTTTTGTATTATATTTTGATTAAAAAAACTTATCGGTGCCGGGCGGTAACAAGGTTTTTATTTATATAACACCTCTTAAATAGAGGCTTAAAATACCGAAATATTCGTGAATCGCTTTATAACTTTTATGGAAGCTTCCCTCGCCCGGGAAAAAGTCCCATACTGAAATGACGGGAGAAGAGAAAAAACCTATAGGTTTTGTAATAATTTTAAATCCGAAATGTTTAAAAAGATAATAGCTTCTTTTCATATGATAAGCACTGGTTATTAAATAAATTTCCTTTGGAATACCTTTTTTGTTAAAAAGTTCGGCGGTAAATTTTGCGTTTTCGTATGTATCAAGAGATTTTGTTTCATAAAGTGTTTTTATTTTACAGCCGCATACGGAGGTTATAAATTTTACGTCTTTTTTTATCCATTTAGCTTCTTTGTTTAATCCTCCTCCCGTAAATATAAAAGGCAGGCTGTTTTCTTTTGAAATTAAAATACCGTAAACTTCTCTTTTAAAAGCGTCGGGCATTGCATGTAAAATATCTTTTGGATTTACTCCCCCTCCTAATACGACAACCGCTTTAGGAGATATTTTTTCTGTTTTATTGAAACTCTCAAGCGGTTTTAAAAGAGCGTTTGCAACGGGTTTTATAGAAATCAGATAAAGAAGAATTCCTGAGGCAAAAAAAAGCCATTTAAATTTTTTTGCTAAAAAACCGGCTAAAATAAGTATAATTATAAAAATTCCCGGTGGCAAACAAAGATAAGTAAAAAGTTTTGAGATTATAAACATCATAAAGGAGCCTTTTTGAATGTAATTATAACAGGTGCAAGCAGGGGTATTGGAAGAGAACTTGTCAAAAGATACTCAAAAAAAGCAAATAGGATTTATGCCTTAGCAAGAAATGAGGAAAAATTAAAAAATTTATCAAAAAAATATCCTAATGTAATTCCGGTAAAACTTGATTTAGCAGAGATTGAAAAAGTAAGGGAGTTTTCAAAAAGCGTGAAGGATATAGATATAGTGATATGCAATGCGGCAATTTCCCTTCCGCATGCACCTTTTTTTACTCCTTTTGAAGATTTTAAAAAGACGATGGATATAAATTTTTTAAGCATTCATGCTCTTCTTGAGGGGATTGTTCCTAATATGCAAAAAAGAAAAAAAGGAAAAATTGTTTTAATTTCTTCTTTGGCATCTCTTGTGGGGGCACCAAGTTCTATGCCTTACAGTGCCTCTAAGAGAGCTTTAAATTCATATGCCCAGTCGTTGAGAAATCTTTTAGCCCCCGATATAAAAGTAATAAATATACTTCCTGGATTTATAAAGACGGATATGACCCAAAAAAATGATTTTTATATGCCTTTTTTAATGGAGCTTGATGAGGGAGTTGATAGAATTCAAAAAGCCATTGAAAAAAATTATAAAGAATATGCGTTTCCAAAAAGGTTTTATTATTTAATTAAATTCTTTAATATGTTGCCTGTAAGTTTACAGGATAAACTATTGCAAAAAGTGGCAAAATAAGATATATTTAGTCAAAAAAAGGGCATTAATGATTTCGGTTTGTACCTATTGCGGAGTGGGATGTGAAATAGACGCTCAAATTAATCAGGATAAAATAGTTAAAATAAAGCCTTTAAAAGAAGGAATTTCAAGCGGGGGCGAACTTTGTATAAAAGGTAAATACGGGTTTGAGTTTTTAAATCATAGACTCAAAAAACATCTGATAAGTTATGAATTTATAGAAAAAAACGCAAAAAACATGCCTTTTGAATTACAAATAAGAATCGCAAACCTTTATCCTTACGATGAAAAGTTTTATGAAGCTCCTTTTAGTTTAGCGCTTGACATTGCCGCATGGAAACTAAAAGAAATTATAAAAAACTATTCTTCAAAATCCGTTGCCGCAATAGGGGGAGCCAGAACAAATATAGAAAGCGCATGGCTATTTCAGCATTTTGCCAGAAACGTTGTAAAAACTCCGCATATAGATAACTGTGCCAGAGTTTGTCACTCTCCAAGTCTTAGCGGACTTAAGATGAGTATAGGGGAGGGGGCTAGCAGTGTTGATTTTGATTCTTTGTTTGATGCGCAGACTATTTTTGTAATAGGTTCAAACACAACCGAAGCGCACCCAATGGTGGCAAGCAGAATTATTAAAGCAAAAAGAAGAGGGGCAAAACTAATTGTCGTGGATGTAAGGGAAATTCCCCTTATGAAATTTGCCGATGTGGCCGTAATACTTCCTTTTGAATCCAATCTTCTGTTTTTAAACGCCCTGGCAAAAGAACTTATACAAAACGACTTGATAGATAAAGAATTTATAAATAACCGATGCGTAAAATATGAAGAATATAAACAACTTCTGTTGCATGATAAATATGATAAAAAATTTTTTGAAAAACTGCCCGGATTTGAACATATTTCAAAACAGGTAGAGGAAATAGCAAAGCTTATAACAAAAAAAACTATTTTTACCTGGGGTCTTGGAGTAACCGAGCATATTGACGGCACCGAATCGGTAAACGCTATCAGTAATCTAGCTATGCTTACGGGTAATTTTAAAAAAGGAGCCGGCGTATTGCCTTTAAGAGGGCAAAACAATGTTCAGGGAGCCTGCGATGTAGGGTGTCTTCCGTACTATCTGCCTGATTACATAAGACCGGATGAAGAACATATAGGACTTATGACGCCGGATATTATTGATGCTGTAACAGATGGTAAAATAAAAGCGATAATCAATATGGGGGAAGATATTTTACATATTCATCCAAATCAAAATAAAATACATAGGGCTTTTAAAGAGCTTGAATTTTTAATGGTAATGGAAGTTATGGAAAATGAAATTACAAAAGAGGCGGATATCGTATTTGCAGTAAAAAGCGCTTATGAAAAAAGAGGTGTTTACGTAAATGCCGAGAGAAGACTTCATCTCTCAAGACCTCTTGTAAAAAGCGATTTGCCTGATGACTGGGAGGTTATAAAGGAGCTTTCCAAAAGGCTTGGGAGGGATATAAATTATGTTTCAAGCGAAGATGTTTTTAATGCATGTAAAAAAGAAGTCAGCCGTTTTAAAGGCGCCACATACGAAAGACTGGAAAAAAAACCTCTTCAGTGGCCTATAAGTGAAGACGGAAGAGATACTCCCGTGCTTCATTTAGAAAAATTCAGTACGCCTGACGGGAAAGGTCATTTTCATTATCACAAATATCATATAAGAGGAGAGGTAAAAGATTTAATAGAAGATAAAAAAAGATGGTGGCTGAATACGGGAAGGGCGCTTGCTCAATATAATAACGCCGCGCAGACTAAAGTCAGTGAGAGACTTATAAAAAGATATGAGGATGATATTTTACTGGTAAATGAATGTCACAGGGATGAAATAAATGAAAAGGTAGTTTTAAAAAGTATTTACGGTAAAACTAAACCTTTAAAAGTTAAATTTACAAAATCCGTTAGACCTTATACGATGTTTGTGACGTTTCATTTTGCTAAAAACCGTATCAATTATCTTTTTGGGGACGAAGCCGACCATAAAGTAAAGACTGCCAGATTTAAGGCTATAGAGGTCGAGATTATTAATCTCGGCTGAAATTTTCTTTACAAAAAAACTGGGTCAAAGACTATATGATTAATACTTAAATATAGTAACTAAATTTTTTATTATAAATAATGCTTAAATATATTGACAAAAGGCAACTAAATATTGTATAATTTTATTACCAAAAAATTTAAGGAGGGGAACATGGCAGAAGTAAAAAAAAGAATGGAAGAAAATAAAGAGGTAACAAAAAAAGTAGAAGCCGCACAGGATAAATATGTTGATGAAAGAGTTAAAAAAATAACTGAAGAAGCGGTGGAGGCTATTAATCTTGTTGCTAAAGTAATCGAACTTCTTGATAAAAAAGAAAAAGATAAAGCGCTTGAAGAAATAGCAAATGTATTAGGAAAACTTGAAGTATTGATTACAAGAGATCCAAACTTACAGTTAGTTCCTGTAGATGTCAGGGAATCAGTAGTGGATTTTCCGGGAACTGTAGATGATGTTGAAGCTGCTAAAACAGAAATTGTCGCTTTAATTAAAACGGGTGAAGTTCAGTTGGCTAGAGATATTATGCTAAATTTGGCAAGTGAGCTTGATATTTTCGTAACAGCGCTACCTATTGGAACATATCCGGTAGTTTTAAAAGCTATTATTCCGTTAATCGAACAGGAAAAATATGAAGAAGCTAAAAAACTATTAATTGAAGCTCTTGAAACGTTGGTTCTTGAAAAAATAGTGTTGCCTTTGCCTATCTTAAGAGCGGAACAAACTATTATAAGAGCTCATGAACTAGCTAATGGAGAAAATCCTAATAAAGATGAATTGAAAGAACTTCTTGCGTATGCAAAAGAACAGTTAAAACTGGCTGAAGCTTTAGGATACGGAAGAGTAGAAATCGATTATAAAGATTTATATGAAGAAATTGAAAAACTTGAAAAAATTCTTGAAGGTGAAGAGTCAACAAAAGGTATTTTTGAAACTCTTAAAGAAAAACTTTCAGGAATTATGGCTAAATTCAATAAGCCTAAAGCTCCGACAAAAATGCCTCAGGCAGCAGATAATAAAGAAAACAAAGAGGAGTCTAAATAAGGCTTCTCTTATTTTACTCCATGAGAATGTAAAAATTCTTTTCTGCTTACTAAATTCTCCAAAATAGCAAACAATATCATAAAATTTATAAAACTGGTACCTCCATGACTTATAAGAGGAAGAGGGACTCCTACTACAGGCGCTAAATTCATAGTCATTGCCATATTTACGAATGCATAAATAAACAACATTAAAGCTACACCGGCATACATAACTTTTGCAAAATAGTCATCTTTTAATTTTTCGGCTTTTATCAAAAGGTAAACTATAAGTAAAAAATATAAAAATATCAACGATACAGCTCCTATAAATCCGAATCTTTCCACGAAATAAGCAAAAATAAAGTCGCTGCTGGCTATGGGTAAAAATTTAAGCTGCGTTTGAGTGGCTTCCGTTTTGCTTTTTCCGCTAAGACCTCCTGAGCCTATTGCTATTAAAGACTGTTTGACATGGTAACTTGGCTTATTTAAAAAATGTTCTATTCTTTTTTTTTGGTAATCTTTTAAAAGATATTTATACGCTACCGGGATAAAAATTATGCTAAAAATTCCTATACTTATCCAAATTTTTTTATCTACTCCCACAATAAACAAAACACCAAAACCGATAATGAGAGTAATAAGTGCGGTTCCTAAGTCCGGTTCTTTTGCTATAAGCAAAAAAGGAAGGATTATATAAAAAGATAATTTCAAAAATTCTTTAAAATTATAAACAGGTCTTGGGGGATGCTTATATATAAGGTATCCCAGCATTAATAAAAGTGTTGTTTTCATAAATTCGGAAGGTTGTATAGTAATGTTTAAAAGAGGTATTTTAAGCCATCTTTGGGCTCCTAATATTTTTACACCTGCAATATCCACTAGTAGTAGAAGTAAAATATTAAGCCAGTAAATAAACGGAATTATCCATAAAAGTTTTCTTATAGGAATAAAATAGACCGCCAAAAATACAGCTATTCCGACAGCTATATAAATAATTTCTTTTATAAAAAGTTTTTGGGATATTTCACTTACTAAAAGAAGGCTTATTATAATAAATGGAAGAAGCAAAAAAAGAAGAAAAAAATCGAACTTTTTTACTGACATGGATGTTTTGTATAGTCTTCAAACAGTTTTTCCATAGTTTCACTGAGTTTATGAGAATTTTCGTCAACTTTTTCGAATATTTCGATAATTTCATCTTTTCTTTTAATACATGTTTTATCTTTGGTACATTCAAGGGCTTTATTTGTAAAAAGATGAATATTTTTGTGGTATTTGTCTTTGATTTCTTTGTATTCTTTAAGACATCCAAGTTTAGATACCGTTTCTTCACTTCTTAGCCATTTTCCAAATTCGCATTCATTATCGCTTAGCATAGGAATTTCTTTTTCTTGGAATACTGATTCATAAGCGTTTAATTTATAAACTAAGTGAGCTAATCTTGCTAAATCAAGATACATTCTTATAAGTGCCAAATCGACATTTTTTCTGTTTTGCAGAGCTTTTTCTCTAAATCCTAAAACAAGTTGGTTTACCGTTTCAACGTCATCTCTGGAAGAAGTGGCCATTTCTGTGATTTTTTCGGCATTTGCCTGAATTTCACTTGTTTCTTGTTGTAGAGTTTTAATGGTTATTGAAATTTCGCTTGTTGCTTTTTGTGTTCTTTCTGCTAGTTTTCTAACTTCATCAGCAACAACCGCAAATCCTCTTCCGTGTTCTCCGGCTCTTGCTGCCTCTATTGCTGCGTTGAGTGCTAGGAGATTTGTCTGGTCGGCTATATCTGTAATTAATTCTACGATTTTTCCTATTTCGTCTGCTCTTTGAGAAAGCATATCAATGGCTTCGTTGGTATGGGCTATAAACTCTATAAGTTCCATTAAAACTTCTGAAAGTTTTTGGATTTTCTGGGCTGATTCGTCTGCTCCCTCGTAAATTTCGCTTGAGAGTTTATCTATTTCTATCATAAACGATTTAAGTTTTGTATTGAAAGAGATTTTGATATCGTTTAAATTTTTTTTGGTGCCTCCTCCGAGTTCGTTTAATTTAACAAACAGTTCACTTCTTGCCTGTTCTTTAAGAGCCGTGGAAATGGCTTTTACGGCATCGTTAATCATAATTACCGTTGAGCGGAATCTTCCTTTATATCCCTGAGGTGCAATATCTCTGTAATCGATTCCCTGTTTTGCGGCTTCTATCGATTCTTTAATATCCCTTTCAAATGCTTCTAGCTGGTCAAGAAGGTCGTTTACATCCCATGCCATTTCGCTAAAAGGGTCGTTTTGCGGTATTCTGGTTATTCTTTTTTCAAAATCGCCTCTTGCGGCCGCTTTTATTGTTTGATTTATTTTATTTAAAAGTTCACTTTGAGAAGATGCGGCTGGAGTTGATTTAAACAGACAAAAACCTCCGGCTATAAGTCCTACTATTCCAAGACCTAAAGAGATAAAATCGTTGTTTAAAAACGCAAGTGCGGATATAATTAAAAATATTGCTTCTATTACCCATAAACCTATTTTTTTATAATTCATTGATTAATCCTTTTTGAATTTTTATCATAAGTTCATTAAAAGACATATTATATTTTTTAAGAAGATTTTCCACTTCCATTAAAGAAGCTTCCATTCCTCCGCTTTGTTCTATGGATAGAAGATGTTTGTATAAAGGTTCTATTATTGATTTAAATCCTTCTCTTGGCTTTCTTCTTACCGAATAATAATCTATTATTTCTCCCTGTTCGTTCAAAGTAGGCGAAATATTGGCAAATACCCAGTAATATCCTCCGTCTTTTCTTAAATTTTTAACAAACCCAAACCACTCTTTTTTATTTTGGATATGGTCGTACAATATTTTAAATGCGCATCTTGGCATATCGGGATGTCTTAAAATGTTATGAGGGGCTCCTAAAAGTTCCTCTTCGCTGTAACCGCTCATTTGTATAAAAATTCTGTTTCCATATAAAATACGGCTTTTTAAATCTGTTTTTGAAACAATAAAATCCTCTTCTTTTAAAACCACTTCCTTTTCAATAGGGGTGACTTTTGGCTTTCTCATCTATTCTCCTTTAATTTGACTGCATCTATACCTTTTCTGGCAGCTTTTTCTATTTCATCAAAAGATTTTACTAAAAATACCACTTTTGTATCAAGTAAATATTCTTCAACGATTTTTTGAAACTCCGCGGCGTTTTCTAAAATATCGGTAAAGACATATTTGGCTTTAAGGTTTGATACCAATATAAGCTCTTTTATCGAAGATATGTTTACTCCGTAAGGAATTGAATTTTGTTTGCAGAAATTAAAAACTTCAAGGCTTGAATCGCAATAATCAAAAATAAGGGTAGAGTTTGAAGGGGAGTTTTTAATATCTTCAATTGTTTTTACGAAGTAAAATTTTTCTTCGCTAAAGGGGGCTTCAAGAATTTGCATAACAATCCTTACATATGTTTTTACCGTTAATTTGTTTTATTTCATTTTTTGGATAAAACGTTTTGCATCTATCGCACATAATTAGTTCATTTTGAGTTTCTTTTTTTTCGGAGACTTCTTTTTTTTTGAAAAAGAAGAAATAAACCGCTGTTGCAATAAGTGCGAAAAATATCAGTTTTCCCATTCGTCGCCTTTTAGAAATACGTAGTTTCTATTGTTTTTAGAAATTATAGACGCATTTATTCCTGTTAGTTCGTCTAAAACGTTTGAACCTTTATAGAGTAATATTTTACCATCTTTTTTTAAAAAAGGTTTTGCTATTTTTATAATTTCTTTTGTAGGCATAACAGCTCTGCTGGTTATCAAATCCACAGGGGGAATATCGCTGTTTTCAAGTCTCTTAGGAACGACGGTTACGTTTTTTAATCCTAAAACCGTTTTTAAATAATTTAAAAAACTGTATCTTTTTTTTAAAGGTTCTACCAGATACCATTTTGTATCAGGCATGGCAATCGCTAGTATTGCTCCGGGAAATCCGGCTCCCGTTCCTATATCTATTGCCGTTTTTGCCTCTTTTATTTTTTCCAGCGGATAAAGACTGTCTTTTATCTGTTCTTCTATTTCTTCGGGAGAGGTGTAATTGGTGAGTTTATGAATTTTATTCCATTTTAAAAGCTCTTTTGTAAATATTTCAAATTTTTCATTTTCCATTTTCAATCTTTCCATTTTTAAAGTTTGTGTCCTAGTTTTTCTTTTTTTGTTTTAAGATAATTTTCATTATAAGGATTTGGAGTAGCTTTTATCGGTATTCTTTCAACGACTTTTATTTCTTTAAAGGCGAATTCTTTTTTTGGATTGTTTGTTAGCAGTTTTATTTCTTTAATACCAAACTCTTTTAAAATTTTTTCCACTATACTAAAATCCCTCATATCGGCTTCAAACCCCAGCTGATGGTTTGCTTCTACCGTATCAAGCCCCCTGTCTTGTAAGGCGTATGCGTTTACTTTGTTAAAAAGTCCTATTCCTCTTCCTTCCTGTCTCAAATATATTACTACGCCTCCATGTTTTTGTATCTTTTTTAAAGCGGTCTGCAGTTGTTCTCCGCAGTCGCATTTTAAGCTTCCAAGAGCGTCTCCTGTGAGACATTCGCTGTGAATTCTTACATATGGGGTTTTAGGAATTTTTGGAGTAAAAATCACTAAATGCTCTTTATTGTCTTCTTTAAAAGACTGAATTTTAAAATTTCCGTATTTTGTAGGGAGGTTGGCTATTTCGGATTTTTTCAAAAAGCTCTCCTTTTTTGATAAAATTATATCTTAAATTAGCTATTAAATTATAGATAAAGGATTTACGTTGAAACATTTTTTATGGCTTTGTGATTATTCCAAAGAAGAAATTAAAGAAATTATAGACCTTGGATTTCAAATAAAAAAAGAGACAAAAGCTAAAATCTTTAAACCTTATTTAAAACATCAGCAGCTTGCTATGATTTTTGAAAAAAGTTCCACAAGGACCAGGGTTTCTTTTGAAGTAGGGATTAATCAGCTTGGAGGTAACGGGCTTTTTTTAAGCAGCAGGGATATTCAGCTCGGCAGGGGAGAGCCTTTAAAAGATACGGCAAGGGTTATAAGCCGTATGGTTGATTTAATTATGATAAGGACGTTTGGGCAAGAGAGGCTTGAAGAGTTTGCAAAATACAGTAAAGTCCCTGTAATAAACGGGCTTACCGATTTATGTCATCCGGTTCAGCTGCTTGCCGATTTAATGACGATGATAGAGTTTGGAAAATTTGATTTTGAAAATCCTCAAAATACTACGGTGGCATATATTGGAGACGGTAATAATATGGCTAATTCATGGACTGTTTTGGCTTCAAAACTTGGATTTAATTTAAGAATAGCCACTCCTAAAGGATATGAAATAGATGAAAATATAAAGCAAAAAGCTTTAGAAGAAGCAAAAAAAAGCAAAGCTAGGCTGGAATTTTTAAACGACCCGGAAGTTGCCGTTAAAGAAGCTGATGTTGTTACCACAGATACGTGGGTTAGTATGGGACAGGAAGAGGAAAAAGAAAAAAGAATAAAAGATTTTAAAGGGTTTGAAGTTGATTCTAACCTTATGAGTCTTGCTAAAAAAGATGCTATATTCTTGCATTGTCTTCCGGCTTACAGAGGATATGAAGTTAGTGAGGATGTGTTTGAAAAATATAGTGAAGTAATTTTTACAGAAGCGGAAAACAGATTACATGCTCAGAAAGGATTGATGGTTTGGCTAAAGAAATAGCAAAAAAAATAAATGTCAAAACACTTGTTGAGTGTAAAGACCTTGAAGTATTGGAGGGTGATTTAAACTCTCCTACATGGGTTATGATTACTCCTGATAAAAAACTTAAAGTGGTTCTTGACAGTGAGGAATATATCGATTTTATGGAAACTTTTAAGAGCACTTTAAAAGAAAATATAGAATTAAAACTTGAAAAAGCTATTTTAAGCGAATTTCCTATTGATTATGACGATGTCAAGGCGGTGGTTTTAGAAGAGATGAAAAAAAGTGATAAAAGTATTCAGGAGATAGTAGAGAAAGTTAAACTTGAACATCCAAATCTTTTTTATAATCTGGATTTGGAGAAAATATTCTAAAGGAAAAAATTTTTCTTTTTTTAATAATCTTTTATTGACAAAAATAATTTAATTTGATACAATTTTACTGTTAGCTTAACAAGCAGTTATAGGAGGTGCCAGATGGCATGTGAAAAAGATACAAAAGAATTAGCCCAAGAAACTAAAACAACACAAACCAAGGAGGAAATAATGGAAGAAATCAAAACTCAAGAAGGTGTATTGGTATTAAAAAATATGCCTGAATTTAAAATGGAAGCTTATAATGCGGAAACAGGACATTATACGGAAGTTAGCAGTGAGGATTACAAAGGAAAATGGACTGTAGTATGTTTTTATCCTGCGGATTTTACATTCGTATGTCCTACTGAAATTGCGGCTATGAATGCGGCTTTACCTTTCTTAAAAGAATTAGAAGTTGAAGTACTTGCCGTTTCAACAGATACAAAATTTTCTCATAAAAGATTTGTAGAAACTGAACCGTTACTTAAAGATTTAAAACTTACAATTGCGGCAGACCCTACCGGAGAAGTTACAAGAAAATTCGGTGTAATGATTGAAGGTGCCGGACTTGCTCTTAGAGGAAGATTTTTAATTAATCCGGATGGACAAATCGTAGCTGAAGAAGTTCAAGCTCCACCAGTTGGTAGAAGCGTAAAAGAGTTCTTAAGACAAATTATAGCTCATCAACATGCATATAAAACTGGAGAAGTTTGCCCTGCAAACTGGAAACCTGGTAAAAAAACATTACCTGTTAATACAGATATCGAACCTATGACAGGAAACGTTGGAAAATACGTAACTCTTGAGGACTTAATTGATGAAAACGATGTTAAAGAAATGGAAGAAATGGTAAAAGCGTTTAAAAACGCTTAATTTTTCCTTTTTTCTTTTTCTCAAAAAGTCTCAAGACTTTTTAAGAAAAAGAAAATACATATGAAAGGTTCAGATGAAAAATTATAAAAATTTGCTTGAACAGTCAAATTTAAAAACCACCCCTCAAAGACTTGCTATCTTAAAAGAATTAGATAAACACGGACATGCAAGTATAGAAGAGATTTATGAAAATATAAAAGAGATGTTTCCGAGTATTTCCCTTGCTACAATTTATAAAAATATAAGTGCTTTAAAAGATGAAAATGTTATCAGTGAAATATGTCTTCACCAAAAACCTAAATTTGAAATTCAAAAAGAGCCGCATGCACATTTTATATGTAAAAAATGCGGTAAGGTTGAAGACGTTCCTTTTAGTGAGATGATGAGTAAAGAATTGGAAAAAAAATATCCTGATTCTAAAAAAGAGCTGTATATTTACGGAATATGTTCGGAATGTAAGAAAAAATAAAGCTTTAAAAATGGTTATTGTAAATTTGATAACCGATTTTGAACTTCCATTTGTTTTTTCTTTAAAAGAGCGCCGTAAAATAATAAATTCTATAAAAGATAAACTCAAAAAATTCAACGTATCCGTTTTAGATATTTCAGGGGAATATCCTAAAGAAGCTTCTATAGCGATAGTGTTTGCAGCTCATAATGAAAAACAGGCAGGGGAAATACAAAGAAAAATAGAAGAATTTCTATATAAAAGTTTTCCTGAAATAGAGTTTTTTTTCGATATGGAAATTATTTAGATATCGTAAACCCTTATCATATTGGTAGTGCCTTCTCTTCCTATAATGCTTCCCATGGTAATTATTATTTTATCCCCTTCTTGAAGTTTATTTATTTTTTTAGCTGTATCTATAAATTTATGAATAAGCTTTTCGGGGTCTTTAATTTTAGGCATTTCAAAAATTTCTTCAACTCCCCATACCACTTTTAATTTTCGGCTGGTGTCTCTGCTGTGTGTTACGGCTATAATAGGTGATTTTGGTCTGTATTTTGCAATGGATTTGACGGTTGTTCCGCTGCTTGTAAAACTTATAATCGCTTTTGGTTCGATTGTCTTTGCCAAATCGGAAACACTAAGAGCTATTGCGTCGTCATCATCCGTTTCGTATCTTTTATGATAAGGATAGATGTTTTGGATTTCTTTTATAATTTTTACTAATGTTTCAACCGCTTTTATAGGGTATTTACCGACAGTCGTCTCATCACTTAACATGACAGCATCAGTTCCGTCCATAACGGCGTTTGCCACGTCGCTTACTTCCGCACGGGTTGGGAAAGGGGAATTTACCATAGAAAGAAGCATCTGCGTGGCGGTAATTACAGGTTTTTTCAGTTTATTTGCTTTGCGTATAATTTTCTTTTGAATTACAGGCACTTTTTCTATTCCAACTTCTATTCCTAAATCTCCCCTTGCAACCATAACCCCGTCGCTTACTTCCAATATTTCATCAAGATTTTCAACCGCTTTTTTGGTTTCTATTTTGGCTATAACCCAAGGGTTTGCCCCCGCTTTTTTTAAAATAGATTTGGCTTTTAAAATATCGTTTTTTGAATTTACAAAAGATATCGCTACAATATCTACTCCGTTTTTGGCTCCAAAAATTAAATCTTTTTCATCTTTTGGCGTAATTGCCGAAATTTTAAGGTTTGAGTGTGGAAAATTTACCCCTTTTCTGCTGGATAAAACACCTTCGTTTTTTACTTCTAATACCAGATAATCAGGTGTTTTTTCCACTACTTTCGTTCTTATCGAACCGTCTGCAAAAAATACATATTCCCCTGGTTCGACTTGGTCTATAATTTCGGGGTAGCTGATGGTTAAATCATAAGCGCTTTTAGGATTCTTTTTTACAAGGCGTATTTTGTCTCCTCTTTTAAGTTCCAATATGCCGTTTATTTCTCCGATTCTTATTTTAGGTCCGCTTATGTCCTGTAAAATAGCAGTTTTTGAGTCGAGTTTTTTGGCTGTATCCCTGATTTTTTTAATGGAGGATTTATGGGTTTTATGGTCTGCGTGTGAAAAATTTAAGCGAAAAACATCAACTCCGGCTTTTATCATATCTTCAATTTTATCATTACTGCTAGGTCCTAGTGTTGCTACTATTTTTGCTTTTTTCATTATATTCCTTTAGCTGTTAGGAAATCTTTTATCTCTTTTAAAAGTTCCGCAGGATTTTTAACGGGATATTCTATTTTGTTTGCTATTTCTTCTCCTGAGATGCCTTTTATATTTATATGTTTTAATCTTTCTTTTAAAATTTCTGCATCTTTTATAGGATAATGCAGGCCTTTTATATTTTTTAATACAAGATATGTCCATGGAGCATCGCATTGCTGAGTGATTTTTTCTGCCATTGCACGACAGTATTCCATAACTGTCTGAGAATCCTCTCCGCTTTTTATTAATTTATAGGCAAGTTTTGCTATTCCCCCTGCTGTATGAACCTTTAGCTGTTTTTTTTCTTCTTCTGTTAATTCATCTAAGTGTTCTATTTTATAAAGGGCTAGATTCGGGTCCGCTCTTAAAATTTGTCTGACGGTGTTTCTTGTAATTCCTAAAAACTGAGCTATTTCATCTTCGGTTTTTAAA
Organism: Caminibacter sp.; assembly: GCF_053999135.1. Taxonomy (NCBI): domain Bacteria; kingdom Pseudomonadati; phylum Campylobacterota; class Epsilonproteobacteria; order Nautiliales; family Nautiliaceae; genus Caminibacter; species Caminibacter sp. The sequence continues at coordinate 24,925 of NZ_JBMXVQ010000051.1, read as the reverse complement.
AATTCTTCTCTTAATACAATAGCGAAGCTGGCCCTTGCAATACTTGGAAGCCAAGTAAGCGTTCTGTATTCGGCTAATTTGTCAAGACCGCCTAAAAGGTCTATTGATTTGAAAAATACTCTTTCTGCTATATATTTAATGTTTGTGTCGTCTGTGTTTATGTTTAGAATCATTTTATTCTCCTTGAATTGGTTTTCCTATTTTTACAAGCCCTGTTTCTGTGATTTCAAGAAACCTTACTTTAGTGTCATGTCCGCACATTCTGCAACCGTCTATTCTAAAAAGCCTTACTATTTCTCCTACGGGTTTTTTATAGATTCTTGCTTTATAAGTTGAATCTATAAGTTCTTTACTTAAAACAATTGTTCCATCAACTATATGTCCTACGGCATATCCCCCTGCGGCTTCTGAACTTAATAAATCATGACCGCTTCTTTTTTGAGATATTAAAATTGTTGTTTGGTACCATTTTTTTAAAAAGTTGTAAATTCGTCTGACGATAGTTCTTGCCATCATTTCTTTATTTTCAAACAGTCCCGTTACCGAGTCTATTACGGTAAATTTTATTCCATATTCTTTAATGGCATATGCAAGCGTATTTAAAAGGGTTGGAATTTCATCTCTTAATTTATAATTTGAAGTTGCGTCTATAAAAATAATATTTTCATCTATTACGTTTTCATCTATATTCATAGCTTTTGCGCGCTGTTTCATACTTGCTACTACGAAATTTGCCGGAGTTTCCACGGTAATAAAACATACTTTATGTTCTTTTGCTTGATATATTGCAAACTGTTCGGCCATAAGACTTTTTCCTGTGTCATTTACTCCCGTGATGTTACATACGCTGTATTTAGGCATTCCGCCTAAAAGTTTTTTTACGGGTTTGCCGTTTTCTATTTCGGCTATGAAAAAAAGTTCGTCAAGTCCTTCTATTCCTGTAGGTACGCCTTCAAGTTTAGGGGCTTTTTTAGAAGCTTCTTTTGCAGTTATTACGGCTTCTTTTATTATTTCATATTCCATAAAAGGCCTTTTTTATTAATTGTAGCAAATAAGAAAGAAAAAGGGAAGAAAAATAGAGTGCTAAATTGTTATTTTACTTTAATACAGTCAGTCTCTTTTTGTTTGTCAAATTCCCACCACTCTTTTTGATTCCAAGGTTTAAGTTCTTTTAATTTGTTCATAAGATATTCAAAATCTCTTGGAAGAAGCGCCTGGTCTCCGTCGCTTAGAGCTTCTTTAGGACAGTTGTGCATTTCTATTATAAGCCCATCGGCACCTACAGCCATTCCGCCATATGCAAGAGCGCTTACAAATTCCCTTTTACCGGCGGCATGACTTGGGTCAATTATAATAGGAAGATGGGTCATTTTTTGCATAATAGGTACCAGCGTTACGTCTAAAGAATTTCTAACAGCAGTTTCGTATGTTCTTGTACCTCTTAAACATAATATAACTTTATCGTTTCCCTCACTCATAATATATTCGGCACTCATTAGATGTTCTTTTACGGTAGAACATATTCCGTTTTTAAGAATTACCGGTTTATCAAGTTTTCCTATTTCTTTTAAAAGAGGGAAGTTTTGCATGTTTCTAGCACCAATTTGAATAACGTCAGCGTATTTGTAAACAACGTCAATGTCTTTTATGCTCATAAGTTCTGTTACAATTGGAAGTCCGGTTTCTTTTTTTGCTTCCATAAGCATTTTAAGGCCTTCTTCCCCATGTCCTTGGAAAGTGTATGGAGAAGTTCTTGGTTTATAAGCTCCTCCTCTTAACATATGAGCTCCGTTTTCTTTTGCCACTTTTGCCAAATATACTACATTTTCCACTGTATCCACGCTGCAAGGCCCGGCTATAATAACTTTATTTCCGCCTCCTATTTTAACCCCGTCAACTTCTATAACAGTATCCTCAGGATGAAATTCCCTGCTTGCTCTTTTGTAAGGAGCGGATACTTCAAGTACTTTAGCTACTCCCGGAAGCGTATTTAAAGGTCTTCCCACAAGGTCTGTTTTGTCTCCTATAATGCCTATTACCACCTGTTTTTCTCCGGGAGCAATACTCACATCATGTCCCCACGCTTTAATTTGTTCTATTGTTTTATTAATTTCATCTTGCGTAGCCCCCACTTTCATAACTAATACCATTTTTATCCTTTTTTGAATTTTTACCATATTATAGCAAGTTTGCTTTATGAATGCAATAAAAAAATATATTAATTGATAAACTTTTTCCCTAATCTTATATGTTTTATATTATTTTGGTTATAATTTTATAAAAAAGTAGGGGTATGTTTGGAAAGTTAATAGAAAAATTAAAAAAAGGCGTATCAAAAAAGGAATTTGTTCAGGCATTAAAAAAACACTATCCCGGGTTTAATTTTAAATCTTTATACGATTTGCTCAGGTTTCAGGGGCTTCCTTTAACTATTAAAAAAGATAAAGTTTATTTAAAAACCGCTCTTATGCCTTATGATGAGGCCGAATATACCGTTGTGGATTTGGAAGTTAATAATTCAAAACCAAAAGAAGGTCAGATTATAGAAATAGGGGCTGTTAAGATAAAAAATAAAGAGCCTGTAGAAGAGTTTTCTTTTTTGATTTATGCAAAAGATATTCCAAAATATGTGACTAAAGTTACCGGTATAGACGATAAAATGTTAAAAAATGAAAAAAAACAAAAAGAGATTTTGGAAAAATTCAGACTGTTTTTAGGAGACAGTATTATTGTAGCCCATGCAGCGGATTTTGATTATAATTTTTTGGCAAAGCAGTTTGAAAAAGAGAATTTAGGATATCTTTTAAACAGGCATCTATGTACTATATCTCTTGCTAAAAAGACTATTCCGGCTACCAGATACGGACTTAAGTATTTAAAAGAGGAGCTTAAACTTCCCGAAGAAATAGACCACAGGGCTCTTGGGGACGCGAGAACCACTTCAAGAGTCTTTTTAAAGGCTCTTGATAATCTGCCAAACGAAATTGTATCGGCGGAAGATTTAATTGAGTTTGCAAAACCTAATAAAAACAAATGTTAGGCATTATAGTTTGTTTCTTTTTCTAGTTGTTTGTTAAACAACACTACTTTGTTTCTTCCTGTTCTTTTTGCTTCATACAGTGCTATATCCGCATATTTAATGCACTCCCATCCTTTCATGCAATGGTCAGGGAAAATACTGATTCCGATGCTTATGGTTTTTTTAATACTCTTTTCCCCTATGTCTATTATAGTGTTTTGGACGTTTTCCCTTATTTTTTCAGCTACTTTTACGGCATCGTCGATTGATTTTATATTTTGAAGGATAATTAAAAACTCCTCACCTCCGTATCTGATGGCTATATCGCTTTTTCTTATTGAAGATTTTAAAATATTTGAGAGCGTTTTTAGAACGATATCTCCGGCTTCATGGCCGTACGAATCGTTTACTTTTTTAAAGTAATCCATATCTATCATTAAAAACGCCATTTTTTCGCTTCTTCTTTGAGCGGCGGCTATAAGGGTAGGGAGAATGTTTTCAAGGTATCTTCTGTTAAAAAGACCTGTTAGCGGGTCTTTTATAGTCTGGTTATGAAGTTTTTCAAGGGTGTATTTAGCTTCTATAACGGCTGAAACTTCATTTAGATAAGCTTTTATGTAAGGCAGGTTTTGCTGTAAAAGTTCTTGGTCTTTTTCTTTATCCATCATCATTTTTAAAATTCCCGTAAAATTTCCTCCACTGCTAAAAGGGAGGCATATATATTCGTTTTTGCATATATGGAATTCGCATATTTTTTTAAATTTTAAAGAGTTGATTTCCTTATTGAGCCTGTAAGCCCTGCAGTTTTCAAAATTTTCCAAAATATTACAGCATATATCCCCCCCCTGGGAATATATTAAAAGGGCGTTTCTTTCGCTGTTGTCAATTCCCACTAAAGCAAAATGGTTTATATTAAAACCTTTTATTATGTCTATAAGTCTGTTTAATATGCTGGTAGAAGTGGCGTCGTCTTCAATTAATCTTTTAAACTGAAAAATATTTGCGAGTTGTTCGATTGTTTCTTTTGCGTCGTTTAAAGGGTCTTTTGATTTTTCTTTTTCTATTAATGTAGTGTATTTTTCTTCTATTACGCCAAAAGAATTTTTCATTTTGTTAAGGAAATTATTGTAAGAATCTACAAATTCTTTTGCTTCTCCTTTAAGTTTAGTTTCTATTTTTTGATTAAAGTTCCCTTTTAATATCTCTTCGGTGGATTGTTTTATTTTTTCAAGAATTTCAAGATAAGGAGTTAAATAATAATTTACGATTAATATGATAATAATTAAAGAGATAATTGCAATTGCTATAAGCTGTAAGACAGCATTTTTAAGTTTTGAAAAATAATCTACTCCGGAAAAGGTTATCTGTAAAACTTTGTTGTCATCAAATGGGGTAATTGAAATGATGGTCTGAGTTTTGAAATTATATTCTATTTTAATGTTTTCTGTTTTTTGGCCTGGTATAAATTTTATATCGTTTATATGGTGGGAATTTTTAATAATTTGTAAAAATTTTTCTTTATTGTTTGTTTCTTCTAAAATTTCTTTAATAAGAAGTGTTTGGTTTTCTATAAGCTGATTTGAGAAATTAAAAAATGAAAATCCTACTATTGCTGTTCTTATTATGGTGGAAATAATCATAATAAGAGCGATTATAATTAAAATCTTTTTTTTCATTCGCAGAGCCTTTTAATGATTTTTTCTTTTTTTTGACAAAAACCGCTTTCTTTTGGAATTATGAATAAATCCCTTGCAGTATTTTTTTGTGATAATATTTTAACATCTTCTACGCTTATGTCAAACCTGTCAAAAATATCCATAATGGTAGAAATTATACCTTTTTTATTTTTTGTTTTCAATTTTAAGCTGGCATAATTTTGAGAATGGTTACAATCCGTTTCAAATTCCTCTTTTTTAAAGCTAAGCTTTGTGTTTATCTCTTTTTTTTCAAACGCCTGTTTTATTCTTTCCTCTATTAAAGGAAAATCATATGCTTCAACTTTTTTATTAAACTCTGTTTTAAAATATTTTATATCTCCTATTTTATAAATTGAAAGATGGTTTAGGTTTAGGGTGTGGAGTTTTTCCAAAAACCAGCCTATGGAAAAATTAAGAGTTTCTTTTTTTGCTAGATGAATAATAAGATGTTTTTCATTTTCGAATTTTATTTTAAAATTTTCCGTGTTTTGTATCCAGTTTAGGATATTTATGATTTCAGTGGTAGAGTTTTGTAAAAAGAGTTGGTTTGAAGGCGATTTTAATAGTTCTTTTTGAAGCTTTAAAGGAAGTTTTTTAAAATCTTTTTTATAAAGAAGTTTTTTTTCTTTTCTTTTTCGGATAGCCATTTCGTTTAAAAGTTCTTTATTGTGTAAAGCATTTAAGGTGTTTTTATAAAGGGTTTTTAAAAGATTTTCCTTATATGAATTAAAAATTCCCTGACCTACGGCTTTGATGTCCGCTATCGTTAAAATATAAAGTAGGTCCAAAAATTCTTTATTTTCCACTGTCTGAGCAAATGATAAAATTACTTTGTCGTTAAAAATATCTTCTCTTTGAGCCACGTTTGACATAAGGGTGTGATGTTTAATCAGTTTTTCTATAATGTCGGGATTTGGAAATTTTATTTCCGCAGCGAATTCTTTGGCTGTTTTAGCTCCGATTGTGCAGTGATTTTCCGTTCTTCCTTTGCCGAGGTCGTGGAAAAAAGCGGCAAATCTTAATACGGCTTTTTGTTTTTCTTTAAGATATTGAAACATAGGGATTTTTTCTATTTCTTTTAGCGTGTAAAGAGAATGGATGTCAACGGGATACTGATGGTATCCGTCAAATTGGGCTAAGTACTTTACTTTTTCAAAAGGAGGAATGATTTTGTCAAGTTTATCAGCTCTGTAAAGAGCCAAAAAAAGAGGATATGCGTTATGAGAATAAAAAAGTTTTTTTATCAGGGATTTTGGCAAAATATCGTTTTTTGATTTGATATTATTTACAACGGAAATGTCGAATTTTGTAATTTTTTCGGTAATATTTAATAAATGTTGGATATAATCTTTAAAAGAACACGACGTTTTAAACGTGGAATAGAGAACGTTTTCGCAAAGATATAAATATCTTGAAACTCTTTTTTCTTTTGCTTTTTTTAAATTCATTTTATAAAGATAAGGTTTTATTATTTTTTTTATTGTAATTTCACAAAATGTATTAACTTTCCATAACGATTTTAGTAAATCTTTTATAAATTTTCTTTCAGCACGAAGCCTTGGAGAATCCTCATATCCCATCTTTAGGGCTATGTCCCTTTGATATTGAAGATATACGGTATCTGTTTTTTTATTTGCCGTTATATGCAGATAAACTCTTGTTTTGAATAAAAATTCAAGTGCGCTTCTGTATTCTCTAAATTCTTCTTCGCTTGCGAAATTTGGAATTAAATAAGAGTTGTTGGGGTAATTAAATATAACTTTTGTTATCCAAAGAAGCGTATTGGAATCTCTTATTCCGCCAAATCCCTCTTTTATATTCGGTTCCATAGAAATGGGATGTTTTTTGTGTCTTTGTTTCATTTCTTCATATTTGGCAAGTATATATTCTTTTTTATTGTAGTTTCTTATTTTATTGAGTCTGTTTTGTGTTTCATACCATAAAAATTTGCTGCCTGTAATAAATCTGCTTTCAAGCATAGCGGTTTTTATGGTGATGTCTTCATTGCTTGCAGGAAAAAGATCATTTAATTTATGAACCCTGTGACCTATTTTTAAATTTAAATCCCATAACATGGTAATAAAACTTTCAATAATGTTTTTTATATTATATCCCGGAGGGTCTTTATATACTATCATGATATCTATATCGGAATAAACGGAGAGCTGTTCTCTTCCGTAGCTTCCGAGGGCGATTATGGATATCGGGATGTTATTCATCGGGGGTCTGAATTCTTCAAATGATTTTTTTAAAATGTATTTATAAATAAGGGTAATAAAATAGTCCATTTTTTTTGTGTGTTTTACAAAAAAATCTTTACCGCCTTTTACGGTAGTCTGATTTAAATAGTTTTTTATCTCTTTTTTTATTTTTTGTGATATTTCAAAATCGTTGTTTGAGTTATAAATTAACTCTTCAAGTTGCATTTTTCCTCTTTTTGTGTTATTTTATCAAAAAAAAGGTAGGTGGATGAATTTCGAAATTGAAAAGCTTTACGATTACGATATTTTTACTCTTGGAGAAATGGCAAAAGAGATAAGGGAAAAAAAATTCGGGAGAAAAGTTTTTTTTAATGTTAACAGGCATATAAATCCGACTAATATTTGTAAAGATATATGCAAATTTTGTGCTTTTTCGGCAAACAGAAAGAATCCGAACCCTTATACTTTAACTATTGAAGAGTGTGTGGGAATCGCAAAAGAGGCGTATTCAAAAGGAGCTAAAGAAGTTCATGTGGTTTCTGCACACAACCCGGAAGTAGGATATGATTATTATATGAATATTGTAAAAGAGATAAAAAAAGAACTTCCCGATATTCATATTAAGGCTTTTACCGCTGCCGAGGTTAATTTTTTCAGTGAGCTTTCTTCTAAAAGTTATGATGAGGTGTTGGATGATATGATAGAGGCCGGAGTTGATTCAATGCCGGGGGGAGGAGCCGAAATTTTTGACGAAACGGTAAGAAACAAAATATGTAAAGGTAAAGTCAGCAGTGAAAACTGGCTTAAAATACATAAACTGTGGCATAAAAGAGGCAGAAAAAGCAACGCCACGATGCTGTTTGGGCATATAGAAAACAGACTTCACAGAATAGACCATATGATGAGACTCAAAAGACTGCAGGAAGAAACAGGGGGATTTAACGCTTTTATACCTTTGGTTTACCAGCGTCAAAACAACTATTTAAACGTTAAAGAATTTTTAACAGGCACAGAAATTTTAAAAACGGTAGCTGTAAGCAGAATAATTTTGGATAATATTCCTCACATAAAAGCATATTGGCCTACATTTACGCTTAATTTGGCTCTTGTGGCCCAGGAATACGGAGCCGATGATATAGACGGTACTATTCAAAAAGAATCTATTCAGTCTTCCGCGGGAGCGGCTTCTAAAAACGGACTTGATATGGAAGAGCTGATTTATCAAATAAAAGATGCGGGATTTGTTCCAGTTGAGAGAGACAGTCTTTATAATGAAATTAAAATTTATAAGTAAGAAGTTACTTTTTTGCAATTTTAACTAATTTTAAGTAAAATTCAGTAATAAAATTAAAAAATTTATAAAAAACTCAAAAGGATAAATATGAAAGTTTTACTTATAAAAGACGTAAAAGGTCTTGGAAAGGCCGGAGAGATAAAAGAAGCTAAAGACGGATATGCCAGAAACTTTTTAATTCCAAGAGGCTTTGCAAAACTTGCAACTCCCCAGGTAATTAAAGAATGGGAAAAAGAGCAGGCTGAAAAACAGGCCAAACTTGAAGCTGAGCTAAAAGAACTTAATCAGATAAAAGAAAAACTTGAAAATACGAAAATCGTAATTAAGCATAAATTAGGAGCAAACGGTCAGCTTATAGGCTCCGTTACCAATAAGGAAATAGCTGAAAAATTAAAAGAGATGGGATTTGATTTTGATAAAAAACAGATAGAACATACAGCGATTAAAGCTCCCGGGGAATATACAGTGGATATTAAATTAGGCCATGGAATTCATGGAAAAATCAATTTAGTGGTGGAAGGCGAGTAATGGGTAATATTCATTTAGAAGCCACTACGATACTCGGATATAAAAAAGACGGAGTGGCCGTAATAGGAGGGGACGGTCAGGTTACGTTCGGTCATGCCGTACTTAAAGGAAATGCAAAAAAAGTAAGAACTCTTTATAACGGGAAAGTCCTTGCCGGATTTGCCGGAAGCACGGCTGATGCGTTTATTTTATTCGATATGTTTGAAAACCATCTTCAAAACAGAAAGGGCGATTTATTAAAAGCCGTTATCGATTTTGCAAAAGAGTGGAGAAAAGACAAGTATCTAAGACGACTTGAAGCTATGATGATTGTTTTAAATACAAAGCATATTTTCATTCTTTCAGGTAACGGTGATGTTGTTGAACCGGAAGATGGCAAACTCGCTGCAATCGGAAGCGGAGGAAATTTTGCGATTTCTGCTGCTCGCGCACTTGACAGACACGCCGAGCTTGACCCTGAAAAGCTTGTCAGAGAATCACTTCAAATCGCTGGGGAGCTTTGTATCTATACCAATACCAATATTACTATTTTAAAATTAGAGGAGGATAAATAATATGGCGGAAATGACTCCAAAAGAGATTGTAAAATATCTTGACGAATATGTGGTAGGGCAAAAGGACGCTAAAAAAACAATAGCAATTGCTCTTAGAAACAGATATAGAAGAATGAAACTTCCAAAAGAGTGGCAGGATGATATTCTGCCTAAAAATATTCTTATGATAGGGCCTACTGGTGTTGGGAAAACGGAAATTGCCAGAAGAATGGCTAAGATGATGAAAGTCCCTTTTGTAAAAGTTGAGGCTAGCAAGTATACGGAAGTAGGGTTTGTAGGGCGTGATGTTGAGAGTATGATAAGGGATTTGGTTAATAATTCTATGAATTTAGTCAGGGCTGAAATGGAATCTCAGTCAAAAGAGCAGATAGAAGAAGACATTATCAATGAAATAACTAAAAAGCTTATTCCGCCCCTTCCTAAAAACGCTCCTGAAGAAAAACAAAAAGAGTATGAGCATACTTTTAATAAAATGAAAGAAAAAGTTAAAAGCGGAGAAGTTGACCATTTAAGAATTACTGTAGAAATGGATGAAAATATGGAACTTGACGATTCCCTTCCTCCTGATATGGTAAAAGCTCAGGAGAGTATCGTAAAAATTATAGGAATTTTTAATAAAAGTAAAGAAAAAAAAGAAGTTACAGTAAAAGAAGCAAAAGAACTTTTAAGACGTCAGGCTGCTGATAAGTTTATAAATAAAGAAGAGCTTAAAAAAGAAGCTATAAAAAGAGCTGAAAACGGTATTATTTTTATAGATGAAATTGATAAAATCGCAGCTACCGGAAATACCCGCCAGGACCCTAGTAAAGAGGGAGTTCAACGGGACTTGTTACCTATTGTAGAAGGCTCTACCGTAAATACAAAATACGGCTACGTAAATACGGACCATATTTTATTTATAGCAGCAGGTGCTTTTCATGTAAGCAAGCCTAGTGATTTAATTCCCGAACTTCAGGGTAGGTTTCCTTTAAGAGTCGAGCTTCAAAGTCTTGATGAAGAAGCTTTATATCAAATTTTAACACGTCCTAAACACTCTTTAATCAAACAGTATCAAAAACTTCTTGAAGTGGAAGGCGTTAATCTTGTTTTTGAAGAAGATGCGCTTAGAGAAATTGCAAGATATGCGTTTTTAGCCAATGAAAAAACGGAAGATATCGGAGCTAGACGTCTTCACACGGTTGTTGAAAAGGTTCTTGAAGATATTAATTTTAATGCGGATGAGTATAAAGGTCAGGATTTTATAATTACAAAAGAGTATGTTAAAGAAAGACTTGATGATATAGTGGAAAATGAAGAAATAACAAAATACATTTTATAAGGAATTTAATGCCAAAAAGCGGATTTGTAGGAATTTTAGGAAAACCAAACGCCGGTAAATCAACACTTCTTAACTGGCTTTTAGGAGAAAAAATCGCTCTTGTTTCTCCTAAAGCAAATGCCAGCAGGAAAAGAGTCAATGCTATTGTTATGCATGGAGATGACCAGATTGTTCTTCTTGATACTCCGGGTCTTCATGAAAAAGAAAAGCTTCTTAATAAATTTATGTTAAAAGAAGCCTTAAAAGCGTTAGGTGATAGTGATTTAGTTCTTTTTTTAGCGGATGTAAAAGACGATTTGGACGGGTATAAGTGGTTTTTAGAACTTAATAAAAAAAATATTCCCCATATAGTGGTTTTAACGAAAACGGATTTGGCAAGCGATGAAGAGGTTCAAAAGAAAATAGAAGAGTATAAATCTCTTGGGAAAGCGCTGGCTGTTATTCCAATAAGTGCTGTAGAAGGTAAAGGTAAAGATGAGTTGCTGGATGAAATAGTAAAACACCTTCCCGAACATCCTTATTATTACGACCCTGAGATTATCTCCACGGAACATATCAGGGATATTTACAAAGAACTTATAAGAGAGGCTCTTTTTGAAAAGCTAGGAGACGAACTGCCTTATGAAACGGATGTACTTATAGACAAAATAGAAGAGTATGATAACCTTGATAAGGTTTATGCGACGATTATAGTGGAAAGACCTAGTCAAAAAGGTATGATAATCGGTAAAAAAGGTCGCAAAATAAAAGAAATAGGAACGTATGCCAGACAGCTTTTAGAACAGTTTAGCGGTAAAAAAATATATTTAGAACTTTATGTAAAGGTTGTACCGGGCTGGAGTAAAAATAAGCGTATGCTTGAAGAGCTTGGTTACGAAGTTGATTAAATGTAAAAAAATTTTAGGAATAAAAAAAGAGGCTTTTCTTTTTGATTTTTCTTCTAGATTCGAAAAAATAAGCTCATTTCTTACAAAAGAGTGTATTGTTTCTTATCTTTATTTTGAAAATGCCGTTTTTTACAATTTTGATGTTTTAAAAGAGATTTTTAATGAAATAGAGGATATAGATTCTTTTGTCGGTATAAAAATTTCCGATGAATTCGGAAGTGATGAGAAAATTGTCAAATATACTTTTTTTAAAACGTATGATAGGGTTGTGTTTTCATGTGTGGCAGTAACTAAAAAAAATATGAAAGCCGAATTTAAAGAGGTTTTAAAAAAAGTGTCTTATATAGATTATGTCTCTTTTGTTTCTTTTTCTTTTGAAGTTTTATACGAAAAAATGGAAAAAATGTGTGACGCTTTTATTGTGCTTTCTTCTAAAGAGGGGTTGATTTCCTTTTATAAAAACGGGAGACTGATTTTTATATCCCATATTTTATTTGGATATGAAAACAACGATTTTTTAAGTGAAGATTTAAAAAAAGAGATTAAACGCGTAGAAAATTATTTAGGTATTTCAGTTAAAAGAATTTTTATTGATAGGGAATTGGAAGGATTTGAAAACTTTAACCTATCAGGTACGGATATTTTTTTGGAGATGGGCGCTAAGCAGGCGCTTTATGATAAACAAGGAGTTTACAATTTTTCTATTTTTTTAAGGAAAAAAAATTTTTTTGAAAAAAATAGAAAAAGAGTGTTAAATATTTTTTTGTTAAGTTTGAGTTTTTTGCTGGTAGCGGTGGTTATTTTAAGGCATTATTCATTACAACAAGAAAATATTAGGCTTAAAAAAGAGCTGGTAAAATTTAATTTCAAAATAAACGATAACTTAAATAAATTAAAGCTTGTTTCCGTTACGTCCTATAAATCATTAATATCGGAAATTAAAAATATAAATTCCAAAAAACCAAAAAGCCTTTGTTTAAGTGAATTTGGCGTTAATTTTGAAAAATACGGGGTTTTCTTAAAGAAACTGTCGTTTAAAAAAGGAGTTTTTTTATTTGAAGTTTATTCGGAAAATGAGAATTCTCTGTTTGATTTTATGACGTTTATGAGAAAGAATTTTAAAATAAAAGATTTTTTTCTAAAGGTAAAAAACGGGTTTGTAATTGCTTCTTTTAAGGCTGTTGAATGATAAAATTTGTGTGGATTTTTATTATCGGGGTTGTTTTAGGAGATATTGTTTATCAGATTGTTTTAAACAAAAACAACCGTGAATTGAAAATTATTTGTGAAAATAAAAGGAAGCTTATAAAAAAACAAAATGAAATATTAAAAAGGGATAAGAAGATTTTTAATGAAAAAACTAAAAAATTAAAAAATTTATTTATAAATGAGAATTGGATTGTCAATAAGCTTAAAAACTGTCCTAACATCAGTAAAATAGAACAGACCACTTTTGTTAAAAGCGGTAGAGTGTATGAAAAAGGAAATTTTGTAGTGGAAATAAACGATTCTTACAAAGGATTTATGAAATGTATTTATCTTTTAGAAAAAAGCCGAAAACTTATAGATGTGGATGAATTTAATTTATCCGAAAGCGGAGGCGTATTTACAGTAAAATATTTTGGTGTTTCATTTTGAGAGTGCTGCTGTTTTTTTCCCTGCTTTTAGCCGATGATAAATTTTATAAAGATTTTGAAATAAATTCTTCTTTTAAATCCCCGTTTATAAAAAAAATCACTAAAACTCCTACAAATAGATATTATAAACTGATTTGTGTGTTAAACGGGTACGCTTATATAAAAAGTGATAAAAAGACATTATGGTATAAAAAAGGGGATAAAATAAGCGGAGCTGTTATTAAAAAGGTCTATTTTGACAGGGTAGTTTTAAAAAACGGTTTGGAATTAAAAATAAAAAGGCATTAAATGAAAAAAATTTTGTTTTTTTTAATAGGAATATTTATTTTTGCCGGTGAATGTAAAATTTCTTATATTAATTCATCAGATATCAGAATTTCTAAAAAGATGTTTTTAGAAAGGATTTTAATTGACGAATGCGGATATAACCTTTCCGTAATGGATGAAGAAAGTGAAAAATTTTTGAGACATAATATGCCTTATGTCAAATTTAAAAACCAACCTTTAAGAAAAGTTTTGGATTATCTGCTGGGAGATTTTCTTTTTTTTAAAATCAAAGGCAGGGTTGTAAAAGTTAAATATTCAAAAACAAAAAAATATTCTCTTGATTTTATTCCTTCCGTTATTAACGGCTCATCCGTATTAAACGCTACGAATAATCAGGTTTTTAGCAGTTATAAGTTTGATTTTTGGGGAAAGATACTTTCTCAAATTAAGGATATTTTAAAAAGTGATTCCAATTCTTCTATGGCGGTAATTAATAAAGAGGCTGGAGTGCTGATAGTAAGAGGTTCTAAAAGAGAGCTTAAAAGAGTAGATAAATATGTAAAAAGTCTGACAGATTCTTTAAATAAGGAAGTATTGATTGAAGTAAAAATTTACAGTGTGGAACTTTCTAAAAACCGTTCAAGCGGAATAAACTGGAATGATTTGTCTTTTTCTTTGGATAAAAGCGTTTTGGTAAGGAGCGGAAATATTTTCGGTAAAAACAGCGTTTTTAACTATTCGGTTTTTAACGTAAACGCTTTTTTAAATTTTTTATCTCAAAACGGCAATGTAAATTCTCTTTCTAATCCCAGAATCATTACGCTTAATAATCAAAAAGCCATTATCAGTATAGGAGATACCGTATATTACAAATATGCTTCTAAAATAATTAACGACCAAAACGGAAATCCTCAGACCGAATATACAATAGGCTCTAAATTTGTGGGGGTAGTGCTGGATATTACCCCTAAAATTACGGAAAATAATGAAATTATTTTAAATATATCTCCAAAAATAAGCGCTTTTAGGGATATTAACCAGTTAACCGATGAAAACAGGGGAATGCCTCCTGATACCAGAGATAACGTTTTGCAAAGCGTTATAAAAATAAAAAACAACGAAACGGTTGTTTTAGGAGGGCTTATAAGTTCCGATGAGGTTTTTACAATAAAAGGCGTTCCTGTTTTAAAAGAAATTCCTTTAATAAAATATATTTTTTCTTCCAAAGAAAAGGTATCCAACAAAAAAGAGCTTGTATTCGTAATTACTCCTAAAATTTTAAAAAAATAGATTATAATAATATTAAAAAAGGAGCGTTAAATGAACGAAAAAATAATAAAACAGATAAAATCTCTTCCGCCTCTTCCTAAGAGTGTTATGGAAGTTCAAAGAATTACGAACGACCCTAACTCTTCTATATCCGATTTGGTAAAAGTTATAAAAGAAGACCCTATGTTGATAGCCAATCTTTTAAAAGCTGCCAATTCTCCTCTTTACGGATTTACAAGACAGATAAAAACGGTCGACCAGGCCGTAAGTCTTTTTGGAATGACGACCGTTAAAGGTTTTGTAATATCTTTTGCCGTTAGGAATAATCTTAAGTTTGATTTGAGTGCGTATGGTATAGACGAAAATCGGTTTCACGACGTAAGCATTAGAAGAAATGCTCTTGCTTTTAACTGGTACAGGACAAAAAGGGACAAACTTGATATAATTGCGACAGATTCCTTTTTGATTGATTTAGGGGCGGTGATAATCTCTCTTATTTTGGTAGGTGAGGGAAGAGATAAAGAGTTTAGGGAAAGATTAAACAACGAAAACAGAATAGAACTCGAAAGAGAGTTTATAGGTGCTACTGCTACTGAAATTACTGCTGAAATATTCAAACACTGGCATTTTGGAGAAGAGTTAATAGAACCGATATTTTATATAGACAATCCTTTGAGTGCTCCAAATTATAAAGAATGTGCGGCAAGTTTGGACGTTATAAGAACGATTATAGATTTGCTTGATATGCAAACTGAAACGGCTGTTCAAAAAGGAATTCAAAAAGCGCAGGATTATAATCTTGATATCGAAAAATTAAATAAAGCGTTAGAAGTTTTAGAAAAAGGAAATGAATGAAAGAATTTGCTTATAAATTAGTAAAAGGAATAGACCGAAAGGATATTCCAAGAGATAAAAGAGATATTGTTAATGATTTAATAGCACTGGGAATAGTTACGGATGGTAAAATTGTCCAGCTTAAATCAAAATACAGAATAGGAAAAGTGGAAGTTACCAAAAAAGGATTTGGTTTTTTAATTCCCATAGGAGTTAAAGAGAAAGATTATTTAATAGAAGCCCATCATTTAAATGGAGCTGGTAACGGAGATTTGGTTATAGCCCAGAGGCTTTTAAACAAAAAAGGAAGACCTAAAGCAAAAGTTGTTTATATTTTGGAAAAAGCGTTTGCATACAGCGTTGTATATCTGACTTACGAATATAAAAAAGGTAAAAAAATCCCTGTACTTAAAAACGTTAAAACAGACCAGCCCGTATTTGTAAACGAAAAGAAAAAAACACTCAAAAAGCTGCCAGAAGGCGCGGTATTTAAGGTAAATAACTATACCGCAAAAATTGAAGAGGTGTTGGGAGTTTTAGACGACCCTTGGGTTGATGAAAAAATATCTTTAGCCCTTTATAACAAAAAAGAGGAATTTAGTAAAAAAGCGATTAAAGAAGCAAAAGCGTTTGGAGATTATGTGGATAAATCCATGTATCCTGAGAGGGTGGATTTGACGAATCTTCCTTTTTGCACAATCGACCCGCCTACGGCAAAAGACCATGACGATGCGATTTATTATGATAAAGAAAAAAACGAAATTTACGTGGCTATTGCAGATGTGAGCGAATATGTGTATTTAAACGGAAATATAGACAGGGAAGCTAAAGAGAGAGGTTTTAGTATATATTTTCCGCATAAATCCATTCCAATGCTTCCAAGGGAACTTAGCGAAAATATCTGTTCTTTAAAAGAGCATGAAGACAGGCTTGCTTTTATTTTTAAAATAACCCTTAATAATAACTACGAAGTAATAAAAGAAGAACTTTTTGAGGGAATTATAAATTCTCACAGAAAATATTCGTATGACAGGGTTGACGAGTTTTTGGAAGGTAAATTTGAAAATACAGACGATACCGATAAAAAGATTTTAGAATGGCTTATGCCTTTATGGGAAAAAATAAAACATATAAGACATAAAAGACTTAAAAAAGGTCTTGAATTTGAAAGTGACGAAATCAGAATGAGTCTTGATGAAGATGGAATGATTAAAGAAGTTACAATAGAAAAGGAAACCCCTTCCCATAAACTGATAGAGGACTGTATGCTGCTTGCGAATCAGGCTGCGGCGAAAATGATTGATTTTGGGATTTTCAGGGTTCATGAAAAGCCTTCTCAAACTTCACTGGACGAACTTTATACCGAGCTTGGAGCTCTTGGAATAGATGTGGATGTAGATGAAAAAGATTTTGTAAAAGTGGTTGAAAAAATTCAGTCTCAGGCAAAAGAGATGGGAATTAAAAAATTTGTGGATAAACTTATTATACGCTCTCAGCAGCAGGCAAGATACGATGCCGTATGTACTCCTCATTTTGCCCTTGGATTTGAGAGGTATTCCCATTTTACGTCTCCTATTAGAAGATATCCCGATTTGATTTTACACAGGCTTCTTAAAGCCACTATTAAAAATCAACAAAAGATAGTGGATTATATTCTGAGAAATGTTGAAGCCCTCGTGGTTAAACTCAGCGAGCTTGAAAGAGAAGCTATGAAAGTAGAATGGGATTTTTATGACAGAAAATACGCAAGGTTTGCCGCATTGCATATAGGCAATAAATATAAGGGCGTAATTGAAGATAAAGAAATTCCTCCTATTGCCAAAATTTTAGAAGACAAGCTTTTAGGAGCTAGGGTGTTTTTGAAAAATACCGAACAGTTTAATCTTTTTGAGAAAGTGGATGTGGAAATTCTTAGCAGCAATATTGCAACAGCTAAGATTAAGGGAAAGGCGTATAAAGAGGAAGTTTAAGATGTATAAAAAAGATTTTGATAAATTAAGCCTATTACCTCATCATTTGTTGTTATATGGAAACAGTTTTTATCTCCAAGAATATGAAAAAAAGATTTTGAAACAATTTGAAAACGCTAATATTATTAAAATGTATTATGATGATTATGATTTTGAAACGGCAAAAACCCATCTTAGTGAGAGTTCTCTTTTCGGGGATATCAATGTTTTAATAATAAAACATTCAAAGGTTCCTCCAAATATAGAAAAACTTATTAAATATACTAAAGGGAGTTATCTTTTTTTCTTCTATTACGGAGATAAAAAACCGGATGTTTTCGGAAAAAATTTTGTAAGATTTTTTGAACCGAATTTAAAAGAAAAACTTGAATTTATAGGAGCTTTTTCAAAAGAATACGGAGTGAATATTTCAAAAGAGGCCTCTTTATATTTGGCTTCTGCGGTAGAGCCTTCTTTTTTCAGATATGAAATAGAAAAACTCTCTTTATATTCTTCGGATATTTCTTTGGAAGACGTTAAAAAACTTGTGTTTTTATATAAGGAAGAGTCTTTTGAGGAATTAAGCGTTTCTGTGTTAAAAGGAGAGGATTTTTATGAAAAATTAAATAACCTTTTGGAAATTAGCGATTTTAAAAGAATTATTCCGGCAATAATAAGATATGTAAGAGAACTTTTCGAATACCATGTATATATAAAAAAAACGGGTGCTTCTTCGCTTGAAGGATATCTTGGGTATAAGCTTCCTTTTCATATAGAAAAACAGAGAATTGAACTTGCAATTAAATTTAAAGAAAAAGATTTTTACGAACTTTTAAAAAATCTTCTTAAATTCGAACTTGAAATGAGAAGCAGTGAAAAAAATAAAGAAGCTGTTTTTTGGGAAGCTATGAGTTATTTAAAAATTTTTGCTTCTTTTTAAATAAGTTTTTTATTTTTTTTGCGGCTTTTGTAACTCCTAATTTCATTCCGGAGTATCTCATCATTTTTGCCATCTGTTTGTATTTGTTTTTTTCATAACATGGGTTTGGACAGTTTCTGCATCTCGGTTTCGGGTTGTTGGGACATTCTTGAAGTTTTGAAAAAGAGTATTGAATAAGAGTGTGACACTCTTCGCATAGGTTAAGAGTTAAAGTGAAGGTTTTATTTTTATAAGGGATATGATATGTTTTTGAAAACTGTCCTTTATGTTTATCATGACAAAAAATGGTAAAAAATTTTTCAAGGGTTTTTATTTCATTTTCAAATTTTTCCGGAGTCATTTTAAACCTTTAAACATTCGTAGGGGAGAACAAAAGAAGTATATAATATTTTAAACAATGTATTCATTGATTTAAATCAACAAATGTCTGGAAGTTTTGTCTTATTGCTTCATAAAGAATAATGCCGGTACTTACGGCAAGATTTAAACTTCTGCCTTTTTTTGTCATAGGTATGGTGATACACTGGTCTTTGAATCGTTTTAGGATATTTTCGTCAATTCCTTTTGTTTCACTTCCGAAAATAAGATAATCTCCGGGTTTATAGTTTTTTTGAAAATAGGGGGTATTTGTTTTTGTGGTGGCAAAAAAACATCTTGAAGTATCGATATTGTTTAAAAATTCTTCCGTGCTTTCCCATATTTTTAAATCAACGTTATCCCAATAATCAAGTCCCGCTCTTTTTACGGCTTTTTCACTTATATCAAAACCTATAGGTTTTACGATATGTAAAGAGGCCCCGGCGTTTACGCATAGTCTTCCTATATTGCCCGTGTTAGGAGGTATTTGAGGATTAAACAGCACTATGTTAAACACGTTTGGACCTTTTTATCAGATGTTCTAAAATTTTTGCTATAGCTTTGGGCTTTTTGGAAAATACGTTTTTTAATCTGTCTTTTATTATTTGGTATTTTATCTCTTCTTTGTTTATATTGTTCACAGCCGCTCTTTATAATATGATGGTTTTATTGGCATATACAAATATTCTGTCTTCAATTGCTAGCTTAATGGCTCTGCTTAAGACTATTTTTTCTATATCTCTTCCCTGAAGTCTCATCTCCTCCCAATTCATCTCATGGTCTACTCTTATAACGTCTTGTTCTATTATGGGACCGTCGTCGAGGTTGTTGTTTACGAAATGGGCTGTAGCGCCTATAATTTTTACTCCCCTCTCATATGCCTGTTTATAGGGATTTGCCCCAATAAAAGCCGGCAGGAAAGAGTGGTGGATATTTATAATCTTGTTTGGAAACTCTTCTACGAAATTGGGAGTGAGTATCCTCATAAATTTAGCCAGGATTATAAAATCAGGATTTGTGGGTTTTATAATTTTGAGCATTTCGTTTTCATGTTCTACTCTGCTTTTACCTTCGGCCGGAATGTAGTAAAAAGGAATGTTGAATTTTTCCACTAAATCTTTTAAATTGTTTCTATTTGCGATTACTCCTAAAATTTCCACATCCAAATCACCGCTATATTGTTTAATTAAAATATCTCCAAGGGCGTGGGCTTCTTTTGTAGCCATAAGGAAAAGTCTTTTTTTTCTTTTTTTATAGATTCTGACGTTTGCGCAGGGAACTTCTTTTAAAATCTGTTCTTTTAATTTTTCTTTATCCACTTTACCGACAATTACCGCACGGAAAAAGAATTTATTGTTTTCTTTATCAACGAATTCCTGTTGGGTTTCTATATTAAAATCGTTTTCATATAAAACTTTGGAAATTTTATAAACAAGACCTTTTTTGTCATCGCAGTCAATTAAAAGAGTATATTTCATATCAGGCCTTTTTAATTAAAATTTTATCATATAAAGGAGGAGAAAAAGAAACTAAAGTTTAAAGTGAGAACTTTCTTTTTCCAAAAGAGAAATAATGTTTTTTAGCTGATTTGAAATAGATTTTAAATCTTTTGCAATGTGTTGAGATACTTTACTTTCATTTACCAAACCGTCTATTGCTTTAATTAGTGATTTTATATGTTCTTTTGTTTTTGTCGTTTCTTCTAGTGCTTTTGAAGAAATTTCTATTGTATTGCTTAGAGAGTGCATAGTAGAGTCGGTTTTATTTATCAGAATATCCGTTTTGTCTGTAATAAATATAAATTCTTTTGCTTTTTCCTCTATCTCTTTTTGAGCCTGCATAATTCCCTGGACGATTATATTTATAGCCGCGTCTATTTCGCCTAATGATTTTTGAGTTCTTTCAGCCAGTTTTCTAACTTCATCCGCAACAACGGCAAATCCTCTTCCATGTTCTCCGGCCCTTGCGGCTTCTATTGCGGCATTAAGAGCCAGTAAATTTGTCTGGTCTGCTATTTCTTTTATTATATTTATAATATCTTTTATCTGGTGGGATTGGTCTGCAAGAGATGTTATCTGATTTGCTATTTCATTCTCTTTTTCTTTTTCAAATTCTATTTTTTCAACTACTTCTTTTAATGTGTTTACCGTATCTTCCAAAATATACTGGGTTTTATTGATATCTTCTACGGTTTTTTGCACTTTTTCTTCGGCTGAATCCACTTCTTTTTCAATTTGTTGGCTGTTGTTTTGTATTTGTGAGATTAGGGCTGATTGGTTATTAACGCTTTTTTCCATTTTTTGAGCATTTTCGTCAAGTTTTCTTGCTATTGAAGAAGTTGTTGTCAGCATTGTTTTTATTTTCCTGATTAATTCCGCGAGTTTGGTTATAAAATTGTTAATTGCTTTTGCTATTAGTCTTATTTCAGGTGTTCCTTTTTCAGGGAGATGAATGCTTAAATCGTCCTCGTTTTTAGATAAGATTTCCGCATACTCTTTTACCGGATTTATTATATTTCTCTCAAAGAAGAAGTTAATTGAAAGGCTTATTATGGCTATAAATGCAATTATTGCCAGAATGCCGCCTATAAGCATTATTTTTTGAGTTTTTGAAATGGCTCCTTTTACCTGATTCATAGGAACTTCAACACTTACCATCCCCCTAACATCTCCGACTTTATAATTAAACGCCACATTTCCGTAATCTTTTACCAGTGCTTTATAAAGATTTTCCGGAACTTCTTTATAAGGTATTCCATGACATTTTAAACAGACTTTTTTTATGTAAAGGGGTTTTGCGTATCTGATAATCTCTTCTCCTTTTTCATTTTTGGCTATTTCCCAGTATTCAGGAAGTTTTTTTTCTTCAAGAAGCTTTAGAACTTTTATTTCATCTTTATTTGGTTTATTTAGGGGGTTTCTGTATTTTAAAGAAGTCTGTTTAATATAAAATCCTGATTTTTGCGTAACTTCCGCGGCTACGTTTCTTCCCGAGAATGCTGGAGTACAAGCCCATCTTGAAAGACCGTCTTTAACCGTTACGTGAGGAGCCACCTTTGCCATATAATGTCTCATAGCGATTAACTGTTCGGCCGCTTTTCTAGCTTTATCAACTCCTTCATTTATGGCAAGTTCTTTTAATTGGTTTTGAATTACAAAGTATCCGGGAATTAAAATAATGATAAATGCACTTATGATTATAAGAATAATTTTGGTTTTGGAAGACATTTTTTCTCCTTAGCAACTTGTATGGGGAATTATACAAAAAAAAAGATTAAAACTTAATAGAAAATAATTTCTACAGGATAGTTTCTTATTTCTTCTAGAATTGATTTTCGTGGATTTTTAGGGTCAATGTGTTTTGGACGGTATTTTTTATCCCATAGATTCTCTTTTTTTATCCACTCCTCACAGCAGTTGAGGTTAAGAATTGAAAAAGTTTTTAGCGGATATTTAAGTGCAAGAGCATAAAGAAATCTGTTTGTAACTTTTTTTGGACGTTTTTTGATTTTTATTTCTCTTTTTAGACGGTTTGGAAGATTAAGAATCTTAATAACTTTTGCATGATTTAAATGTTTATAATAAATCAAATGATAAAGAAAAAAACTTTCGATTGGATTGTGTTTGTAGATTTTTGCCAAATAAAAAAAGTCTTTTTTACTGAATGTTAGGTTAAAAAGTTTTTTTGCAATACATAAAGTTATGAAATAATAAAAGCCGTAATAAAGATAATTTGATTTAAACATCTTTTCAAACTCCATATAAATTCTCTCACGGCTTAAATCGCTTAGGTCTATTAATCTGCACAGTTTGATTGTTTTATCTGCAACTTTAAATTTTAGTCTTGATGAAAACTGCATAGCCCTTAAAACTCTTAAAGAGTCTTCAGTAAAAGTTTTATCATCTATATGACGGATTATTCTTTTTTTAATATCGTTAATTCCTCCCCAAAAATCAAGAATTTTGCCGGTATAGATGTTTTGCATTAAAGCGTTCATGGTAAAATCGCGTCTTTTTGAGGCTGTTTTTTCATCCTGTGTTATAAAGACTTTAAATCCTTTATGTCCTTTTGATATTTTACTTTCAATCCTTGGTAGGGCAATATCGAAGTTTTTCCATTTATATACGAAAAAACTTTTTCCAACTCCTTTAGCGCCGAGTTTTTTCATAAGAGAGTCAAATTTTTCGGGATTAATATCATAAACTTCTAAATCATACTCTTTTGGAGTAATTCCGAGTATTTTGTCTCTTACGCATCCTCCGACAAGATATACTCGGGAAGTATATGGAGCAAAAAATTTTTTTAAAAACTTTAAATCTTCAAACTTTTCATTTTTCACTTTTAACTTTTCACTTTTGTGAGAGTTTTTCATCTATTTTGGCAAGAAGATATTCCAAAAAGTTTAACGTAACGTCTAGTTTAACGTCGATATTTTGAGTGTTTGGTGATTGAAGACCGTCAAACAATACTAAAATTCTTTCTTTAATATGTCTTAAAAACTCTTTATCGCATTCCGTTTTTTTTTCGTTTATCTCTTCTAAAAACTCTTCTTCTTCTATTTCCTGAAGCGTTTCAAGTATTGTTTCTTTTAAGTCCATTATATCTCACTTAGCCATTTTTCGAATTCATATCTGTTTTTTTGGTTTATTTTATCAAATTCCTGTAACTTTATAATGTTTACACCTTTGAATTTTTTTCTTGATTTCAATCTTGTTATGGCTTCTTTAAGCTCTTTGTCGTTTGGATATTTTTTTAACAGTTTTTTATAAATTTCCAGGGCTTCATATTTAAAACCCTGGTTTTCAAGTATTTGAGCGTATGTTTTAGTTAGCGGCATGTTCTGCTATTAAACTTCCCATTTCAGATGTGGTTACCACTTCTTTTGCGTCGAAATTGGCAATGTCTTTTGTTCTATATCCTTCCGCAAGCACTTTTTTAATAGCCTCTCTTATTTTGTTTGCTCCCCTGTTTTCTCCTAAATAATCAAGCATCATAGCGGCACTAAGTATTGTAGCTATAGGATTTGCTATTCCCTGTCCGGCAATATCCGGAGCGCTTCCGTGAATAGGTTCAAAAAGTCCCACTTTCCCTCCTATACTCGCACTTGGAAGAAGCCCTATACTTCCTACAATCATACTTGCTTCGTCACTTAGAATATCTCCGAAAATATTTCCTGTTAAAATAACATCAAACTGTTTAGGGTCTCTTACCAGCTGCATAGCCGCATTGTCCACATACATATGTTCAAGTTCCACATCAGGATATTCTTTGGCTACTTCGCTTACAACTTCTCTCCACAGTTCGCTTACCTCAAGAACGTTTGCTTTATCTACTGAAGTTACTTTTTTTCTTCTTTTTTGTGCTTCTTTAAACGCTACATGAGCTATTCTTTCTATTTCATCTCTTGTATAAATCATTGTATTATAGGCTTTATTGTCGTCTTTATATCTCGGCTCTCCGAAATATATACCCCCGGTAAGTTCTCTTACCACTTCCAAATCAACGCCTTTTATGACTTCAGGTTTAAGGCTTGAAGCATTTACAAGTTCGTCAAAAATAATGGCAGGTCTTATATTTGCAAAAAGCCCTAACGATTTTCTAAGTTTTAAAAGTCCGCTTTCGGGTCTTTTTTCCTTAGGAAGAGCGTCCCACTTAGGTCCTCCTATAGCTCCGAATAAAATGGCATCGGAATTCATACATCCTTTAATTGTTTCATCAGGGCAGGGATTGTTAAACACATCAACCGCGGCACCCCCGAGCAGATACTCGTTATATTCCAAATCAAAACCTTCTTTACTTGCAACCGCATCCAATACCTTTATTGCTTCATCTACTATTTCCGGACCTATGCCGTCGCCTTTTAATACGGCTATTTTATAACTTCTCATTTTTTTCCTTTATCATTTCTTTTGCGTAGTTAATAAGTCCTCCAGCGGCAATAAGTTCTTGCATAAAAGGAGGAATAGGGGCGAAT
This sequence comes from Caminibacter sp., assembly GCF_053999135.1. Taxonomy (NCBI): domain Bacteria; kingdom Pseudomonadati; phylum Campylobacterota; class Epsilonproteobacteria; order Nautiliales; family Nautiliaceae; genus Caminibacter; species Caminibacter sp. The sequence goes on along the minus strand of NZ_JBMXVQ010000051.1, from coordinate 200 downwards.
TTATACTCTTTTCCTGTATCTATATTATGGACTATTCCTTTATCAAGGTCTATTTTAACAAGTTCGCCTTCTTTTATTTCATCGCTCTCAAGTAGTTCAAAAATAGGAAGCCCCATGTTAAAACTGTTTCTGTAAAAAATTCTTGCAAAACTTTTTGCTATAACCGCCGCAACTCCCGCCGCTTTAAGGGCTATTGGAGC